>NZ_JBFTQB010000033.1:0-20174 GCF_056398785.1 Paenibacillus sp. 01T422
TTGCGGAACTGCCCAACATCGCTCATAGTGGCTTCACCAGAAACATTGGCTGCCCATATTCCACGAGTTGGCCATTTTCCACCAGAATCTGCACGATTTCGCCTGCACATTCCGCTTCGATTTCATTCATCAGCTTCATGGCTTCCAAGATGCAAACGACCGTCCTTTCTTTCACCTGATCGCCTACTTTTACGAATATGGGTTTATCAGGAGAAGGAGCGTGATAGAAGGTTCCAACCATGGGTGATAAAATCGGTTTGAGTTCCGCTTTCGCATCCGTTAGAGGGCGTGCAGGGCTAACTGCCTCAACAGAAACTGCCGCTTGCATAAAGGAAGGTTCCTGCTTCTGCGCAGAAGGCTGAATCGGTTGATCCATCAGAATAGTTGGAGAAATGGGACCGTGATTCGATTGTGCCGCAGCACTGGCTCTTGTCTTATTTTGTTTGCAGATCATTAATCGCAAGCCTTCATTTTCTAGCTCCAGCTCCTCAATGGAACTAGCATCGATCGTCTTAATCAATTCGTTAATTTCTTTAAAGCTCAGCATGCTGCATTCTCCTTCATCCGACGTATCCTTATACCATCATAAGAATTACACGTTGATTAAAATCTCGGTATGCGTAACTTTGGTACTTTTCTTTTGGATTTTGGGTTCACTGGCATCGAAAGTGAATGTTCCCATTTTGCGGAATTTCTTATAGCGGTCTTCACGCAATTGCTTTTTGTCCATTAATTGCAGCACCCGCAGATGTCGAAGGACGGCATTTTTCATTAAAGCCGCCTGCACTTCCATACTGGTAGGAGACGGTTCTGGGATGATATCATCAATGATCCCAAGCTTCTGTAGATCTTGAGCTGTAATTTTCATAGCTCCGGCAGCTTGCTCCGCTTTGGACGAATCTTTCCACAAAATAGCCGCTGCCGCATTGGGAGAAGCAACCGAATAAATCGCATGTTCCAGCATCATGACCCTGTTCCCTACACCCAAAGCCAATGCGCCTCCGCTGCCTCCCTCCCCAATAACAATACAGATCACTGGGATATCGAGCTTGGACATCTCATATAGATTACGAGCAATCGCTTCGGATTGTCCTCGCTCCTCGGCTGCTTCTCCCGGGAATGCACCTGGTGTATCAATAAAAGTAATCAGCGGCCGATTAAACCGATTGGCTTGGTGCATAAGGCGTAAGGCCTTGCGGAAGCCTTCGGGATGAGGCATTCCGAAGTTCCGGCTCAGATTCTCCTTCGTGTTTCTTCCCTTTTGGTGACCAATGACGGTAACAGGGACGCCGTTTAACTTGGCAATACCGCCTACAATGGCCTGGTCATCTCCAAACAATCGGTCCCCTTGCATTTCGAAAAAATCTGTAAACATATGCCGTATATAATCCAGTGTTGTGGGACGTCCCGGATGCCGTGCGATCTGCATCTTTTGAGCCGCTGTCAAATTATTGTAGATTTCATCTTTCAAAGTGTCGAAGCGTTCTTCAAGGACCGAGATTTCATGTTGAAAGTTCATTTTCTTATCCGTGGAAAAGGATCGTAAATCCTCGATTTTGCCGCGAAGCTCCGTAAGCGTTTGTTCAAAAGGCAGATCATTGCGCATACTAGACAACCTCCTTATGGGATTGATGAAGCTCCAGCAGTTGAGCAAGGGATGCTCTCAATTCTTTCCGATGTACAACGCGATCCAATTGTCCATGATCCAAATGAAATTCCGACTTTTGGAAGTTATCCGGCAGCTTTTGTTTAATCGTCTGTTCAATGACGATACGTCCGGCAAAACCGAATGCAGCGCCGGGCTCAGCCAAGATAATGTCGCCAAGCATAGCAAAGCTTGCGGAAACGCCACCGTAAGTCGGATTGGTGATTACTGAAATGTACAATCCGCCTTGTTCCTGAAACTTGGCAATCGCTCCGCTGGTTTTGGCCATCTGCATCAGACATAGAATGCTTTCCTGCATGCGCGCCCCGCCAGATGTGGAGAAAATGAGAAGCGGCAGCTTCTGAGCCATCGCAGACTCAATCGCTCTCGTCACCTTCTCGCCGACAACCGAGCCCATCGTACCTGCGAAAAAGTCAAAGCTCATGATCACGCCGACAACGGACATCCCGTTAATCTTGCCTTCTCCCGTAACAACGGCTTCCTTAAGACCCGACTTCTCCTTCTGTACAGCTAATTTGTCTGGATACCCAGGAAATTCGAGCGGATCCTTGGAAATCATGTCCGCGTCAAATTCCTTAAAGCTGCCCTCATCAAAGGTCTCTTTAATACGCTCATGCACACTCAGTTTGAAATGGTGATCGCATTTGGAACAAACCTTGGCGTTTTTGTCCAACTCCTTAAAATATTGAATCGCTGTACACTGCGGACATTTGCTTAACAGTCCGTCGGGGATTTCGGGCGGAGTACGGTCTGATGCCGAGGTAATTGTGGCATACGATTTTTTCCTTTGAAATAACATGGTTACACCTCGCATTGCAGTAACGCATCCGGGTGATTAATGGAGCGTACTGTCACCGAACGGTTAATTTTTTTGATAAGACCAGCCAAGACGGTACCAGGACCAATTTCATAGAACGTGTTTACGCCACGAGCAAGCAGCCACTTAATGCTATCTTCCCAAAGCACAGGAGCAGATACTTGCTTGATGAGGGATTGGCGAATCGCCTCAGGATCAGTTAGCGGCTCCGCCGATACGTTGGCGATAACCGGAATCCGTGCAGCGTTAAACGACACTTTGGCTAACAGCTGAGCAAGCTTATCCCCTGCCGGCTTCATTAGAGAGGAGTGAAACGGTCCGCTGACTTCAAGCGCCAGTACGCGTTTGGCCCCACGCGCTTCCGCACGTGCTGATGCTTCGCGCACACCCTCAATGGTCCCTGAGATGGCAATTTGGCTTCCCGCATTTATGTTAGCCAATTCCACTAACCCCATTTCGCGAGTTACTTCCTCACAAAGCAGCGCTAATTCTTCTCGATCGAACCCGATCACAGCCGCCATGCCACCTTCCCCGGAAGGGACTGTTTCATCCATAAACCTCCCACGAGCATGAACGATTCTTACCGCATCCGTAAAACTCAATACACCGGAAGCCACGAGTGCGCTATATTCACCAAGGCTGTGCCCCAACACATAATGAGGCGTAATACCTGCTTCCCGGAATGCTTCCAGGTAAGCAACACTAGTTGTAAGCAATGCAGGCTGTGTATGATAAGTCTTCTTCAGTTCGTCTGCAGGACCATGAAAAATCAGATCACTTAGCGGGTAACCGAGCTCCCGATCCGCTTCCTCAAAGATGGCACGTGACACAGAGAATCGATCTACGAACTCTTTGCCCATTCCTATGCTTTGCGCTCCTTGTCCCGGAAATACAAATGCGATAGTCGGATTCACAGTATCCGCTCCTTTCAATGGTTTATAACTGCTTCTATCCTTTCAATCATGACAACCGCCGCTGCAGTATGTTTGGTATGCGTAATTGTTACATGAGTACGAATTGGTCCCTTGTACTGATTCGCCAATACAGCTGGAATGATCAATTCCGGTTTGCCCAAGCTGTCGGGCAGGATCTCAAGACTTTTGGGTGTTACAACACTTGAAAGCCCTGTACCAAATGCTTTAGAAGCGGCTTCCTTAGCGGCAAAACGTCCAGAGAGCCACTCCGTTCTTCGCCTCGGGGCTTGCAATTGTTCGTACAAATGGAGCTCCCGTTCTGACAGCAACAACCGGATGAAGGAATTTTCTTCCCTTGCCACGATTTTCTGAATCCGTTCGATATCAACCAAATCAAGTCCAATCCCTATCAACATCGCAGTTACCCCTCAGGGAGGAAAAAGATCAGTTCGCCTTTTGCTACCTTAGCTTGCGTATTGCCGTTTATGATCCGTACCTTGGTTGTATGATAATTGCCAAGCTTCTCCTTCATTTCCACGATGATGTGCAAAGTATCGCCAGGACGACTTGGATTAATAAAACGGAAATCTTGCGTACGTACCAAATACCCGATGCGGGATTCCGCCTTATCCGAATCTTCCAATGCAATCGATAACAGCATACTCGCCTGAGCTGCCATCTCAATCATTAGAACGCCTGGAACGATCGGTTCCCCGGGGAAATGACCAGCGAAATACGGTTCATTATAAGCAACGTTTTTCACACATTCGATGGCATTGCCTTCCAAGCGGATCACTCTGTCGATGAAAAGGAACGGAGGCGCTTGCTTCAATATTTGATGTGGCGGTCTGTTCAGCACGTCCATTCGCTTTTTTTCCAATACGCTCATTCGTTAATAGCCCCCTGTCAATTAGTCAATGACATCCCTGCAACATTCTTTAACCTGCCGGTCAACTCCGGATAATTCAAGCACTCCGTCAGATACCGCTTTTCCTTCTCCAGATGCTCTTCCAAAGTGGAATAAAACGACGTGCGGAGCAGCTCTTTCATCCGTTGCAGATTCCTAGCCTCGCCTTGTACGAACTGACGGCATAACGTGTCAATGCGCTCTAGCATGACAGCTCTTTTCTCTACTACATCATGAAAGAGTCCCCAATCAGCCACTTCCTTCGCAGTAAACATGCGCCCGGTCAGCAACAATTCCATCGTATGCGAAAGGCCGATATAACGAGGAAGGAAATAACTCGCACTCAAGTCTGGAGTAAATCCCATATAATGGAAATTTTCGATGAACTTCGCTTTCTCTTCAGCGATCCGATAATCGCAGGCAAGCATAATGTTAAGACCGCCACCATAGGCATATCCATGAACTCCTGCAATGGTCAGTTTGGGCGAATGATAAATTTCCAAAATCACTTGATTGAGTTTCTCCACCACTTCGCACAACAAAGCTGCTCCATTCTGAAGCGTGGATAGTTCAATAAGCTCATCAAGTGCAGGACCGGAGGAAAAGAACGCTCGTGCCTTGGAAAGGAACACAATGGCGTTGCAACTCGGGTTTGCATTCGCTTCCCGCACGGCTTCATATAGTTCAGTTRCCATTTCCAGATCCAAGCTATTCTTCGTTTCTGGATTGTTCATTAAAATGTAATAAATCCCTTCTTTACTGTCGACTTGTATCGAACTCATAAACCTTCACCTGCCTGCACCAACAACTTCAAAGCGTTTGCTGAGGAAGATGTTTCATTTATAATTTTATGATACAGCTTATATCCTGAGAGCAATGCGGATACAACACCTCCGCCTGGATCGGTCCAGTGACCGGATAGATAAAGGCCAGAAATCGGAGTACCATGCTGTGGACGAGAAGTCATCTGCTTCATGTTCTGTTCCCAACCGTATGTAGCGCCTTGGCTGTTGTTTGTATATCGCTCCATCGTAAGAGGCGAACCGGATTCAACGAATTCGAGATGGTTGCCTAAATTCGGTATTGCCTTTTCCGCCATACGTATCAAGGCTTCTTGATATTTAGGCTTCTCCGTTTTCCAATCCGCACCGACATCATAAGGAACGAGGGTCGTCAGAATGGCCGTGTGCTTTCCTTCACTTCATTGCGCAGGCATACTTCGCCACCGCATTCCTCAATGCGTTCCACGAAAGCATTAGCCAGCTCTTGAAAGCTTCCTTTTAAATAATAAATATCTTCATTAAAATAACTCATGATGGCATAGGCGAAATATAGCGAGCTGCCTCGGGTAGGTGGTGCACCATAATAACTCCATAATGCAGCAAACGTATACGCAGCCTTCTCATCTGTCAAATGCTTAAACAGCAATTCATGGAACGTCATATAGCGGTATTTCATGATGACTTGATTGGACATGACATGAAACGGATCGCGTGCATGAAGCAGCTCAATCGTTGCATTATAGATTTGCTGCATGTCATGTACGAGATTCACAATCCCGTTTCTCTGACTCGGGAAAAGGCGGGAGTATGTTTCGATTAATCCCTCAACTTGTCTTGGCACCGTAAAGCGGTGTTCGGGATAGATAGCTGTGAAGATTTCAGGCAGTTGAATAAAAGGCAGTTTATCTCCAAGTCCCGCTTTACTAAGCAGGTCGTGAAGCAATCCATGTTTCTCCGCCCCAGCAACGATGCGAACTGCGGCATCAAATGTATATTTATGCCTTCCAAACGAATGTGCATACCCGCCAGCAAAATAATGCCGCTCGGCCACAAGCACAGAGTAACCTTGCTGAGCTAAGTAAGCAGCGGCTCCTAAGCCTCCCATACCTGCACCGATCACAATGACATCATACTTGTCTTTTTTAGGTTTACGAGCCAATGAAACTCACCTCTTTTTCCTCAATGTTTTTTTGAATGGATGAAGAATCAAACTCCAGAAATTCCTTTACATCAGCGAGGATATCGGCGGCGAGGGCTCCATCAATAGCCCGATGATCGAAAGCGAGACTTAGTTTCATCATCGGACGGATCACAATTTGACTTGCTATCGCTACAGGCTTGTCTTCAATGGTTCCTACCCCAAAACAAAGTGTATTCGAAATAATTGGGTAAAACGCTTGGATCGGTCGATGTCCGAGAGACGTGATGGTGAATGTCCCTTGCAGCTTATCACGGCTTTCCAGATTTCCCATGGCTAAGCGGTAAGCGATTTTGCCTAGCCACATCGGCAGAGACTGAAGCTTACGCACGCCGTTGAATTCAGCGATATCGTTAACTTCCTTATCACGATAGTAGTCGATCACCTGCTGCATCTCTTCCACTGACTTTTGATCCGAATCTGCAATGAGTCCTGACAATACGACCCGACTTCCGCCAATCGACTTATCTAAGGTAAACTTGGCAGAAACGTTCGAATATACAGCCACTTTCGGAATCAGTCCATGCTTGACGGAAGCGTTGGCCTCCGGGTACCTCTGAAGGATACGGGATATGGCYTCGATTAAATAAACAATATAGCTGATCCGCTCCCCGGTTGTTGCACTCTCAGCTCTGCGCTGCTTGATGACTGACATATCGATCTCTGTATCTAAATAAACCGCTTTGAATTCCTTGGCATAATCCAAAAAATGATAGGTATGTCTTCTTGCCTGCGGCATAGGATAAATGCTCGTCTTGCCCCTGGCACGATACATTAAACAACCTCCTCGGTTGCAGCATGAAGCAGGTCCTTCAGACTTTGTGCTTTCATTACTTGTTCCACGGGGAGACGTACACCTAAGGCAGACTCCAAATGCACCATTAAACGCACGGCATTTACGGAATCCCATTCCGGCAGATCTTCCATTCTGATTTCGTCGTGCAGGTCATTCTCGTCCATATCCAGTACGTCAGCAACAACTTCCTTAAGTTCTTTCATCTCGATCATTGAGCAGCAATCTCCTCTCCGGTTAACATGTTTATCCATGTTATTTCATCAGGTATGTTCTGCAATCGTTGGACAAATTGCTGCTTCACCCCATCCACAGGGTCATCTTGATCAAATTCTACGCGTTCAAATCCGTGCAGCACGTAGAAATCCTTCACAATCACATTTTTCGCCGTCGGAATGTACTCTCCATAAACTTCCTGAACGCCTTCCTCTTTCGCCTTCCATAACACATGACACATAATTGCGGTCTCGATTTTTCTAGAGAATACTCGGCAGCTCATCATGAAATTATCAATCCGCCAAGCGGTCTCTGACTTCTCCACAAGTACGCACCCAATTAAGCCGTAGTCACCAAAGCGATCCTTGGTCTGAAATCCGAACACCCAATAGTCACCACTATTATTGAGTTGTTCGATCTCTGATTCCTGATAACGTCTAGACGTCATGTTAAACTGGTTCGTTCTCACCGTTAGTTGAGCGAGTCTGGGCAAGTTAAAGGCATTTGCGGGTAAAAGATTCACCTGAATATCCAAAGAATGCAAATAGTCTTCTACAGAACCACTAGATTGCTTTAACTGCTCTCTTTCTACTTCCAATTTATATTGATTCGTCCGGTCCAAATCCGTCGTAGTCAGCTTGTTTAAGTTAAACCAACCAGCAGATAATAGAGACTCGGCATAGTAGGAAGGGTCTTGGGGGAGTTCGGGCACTGTGACATCAGCTAATGATTCACGCACCAGGTTCCGCTCGAAAGGATTGTCATCAATGAATACCAGGCTATCGAGTCCGATATTTAGTGCGCTGGCAATCGTCTTCATATTCTCGTGTTTAGGGTCCCAATTGGCACGGATGATGACGATATCTTCCAATCCAAGCTGCATATGCGGATGCTCTTCGAACATCTCCCGCACGACGGATTCTTCGTTCTTGCTGCTCACCGCCAGCAATACACCTTGATTCTTCAACTGCCGGATTGCCTTCTGAAAATCCATAAAGATTTTGCCAGGTGCTGAATCGCCTAGATGCACACCGTTTATTCCGTCATCGCCGACGATTCCACCCCATAACGTGTTATCCAGATCAAGAACCAGACACTTCTTGGTCAAACCCAAGATGCCTCTTGCTATTTTTACACTTTCTGAAGCGTAAGCGAACAAAACGTCCTGACTTAGATGAAAGCTTCCATACTGCGCTAATCGCGGGTCGGAAAGTTTGGCTACCTGATGCTCTTGCAGCAGAACTTCCGTATCCATGATGATGACCTGACTCCAAGCATTAGCCAAATCCAAAAGCCCGATGTTGAAGGAACGCCATATCCGGCTGATCTTGGCCTTCGTCTTATAATCGATTTTGGCATTATACGTTACACTAGTCAGCGGAACCGTGTTTAACACCAGCAAGCCTTTGCAATGCTCATGATAAATACCTATAAGCTGCTTGAGTTGTTCCAGCTTTCTTGCGCAGGCAAGCTCCAGATCAGCAGCATCCCAATCACGAGGTAGCTCTTCCGTTACTGCATGTTCATCCAGCATGCAAAGCGTCAATTGCGGGGACATTTCGTATAAAGCACTGCCCGCATTCATAAGCTCATACACATATTGATTGAATCCTGCAGCGTACACTTCGGGCCAAATGCCTTCGCACAACAACAGAGGCCTTAGCATCAGAGGAAAGGAATCACTTGTAAAACTGCTGAGCACTGCAACCTTCAATGGTTTCACAGGCTGTATATCTGCAACTTGCCAAGCTTCATGCGCAACGCTTTTCAGCATATACCCGATTTTCTCACAAAACATGGCATCGCGATTTGCTTGGATCGCACTGACGACCTTATACCGATTCAAACCAAGTGTGCCATCGTTCTTCATTTGACGAA
Organism: Paenibacillus sp. 01T422; assembly: GCF_056398785.1. Lineage (NCBI taxonomy): Bacteria > Bacillati > Bacillota > Bacilli > Caryophanales > Paenibacillaceae > Paenibacillus > Paenibacillus sp. 01T422. The sequence goes on from NZ_JBFTQB010000033.1 coordinate 9,172, forward strand.
TGCTTGCAATTAGTTCTTTGTTATTCATCATTTGGCTTCCTCTTTCACTAAAGCCATACCTGTCTTAATCCATTTGGAGGATTCAATGGCGATGCATACCGCCTTTTCTCCGGGCTTCATTCTATCAATCAATTGCTCCAGCTGCAGGTACGGGAGCGCATTCCCGTTATTACCTGTCTCAGCGACACAATTGATTGTTTTGCCCGCGTCGAGTTCGAGGGATTGCACGATTCTATCGGTCATATGGCCGCCTAATTGCGGAGGCAAATAATGATCGACAGACTCGGCAGGGCATTGCAGCTTCTCCAGAAGTTCCTCCAGCATTTCTTTGGCCATGACAGGAACATCCCGCTCAATCGCTTTGTAGTCCTCCTTTGCGGACTGAACTTTCTTGCCTTCTTCCGGACTTTCTTGCAGACCGAACCAGTTCATCATTTGACCGGGCTCCCGATTCAAACCTTCAAAACGATTGACGATATGCGAAATAGTGATTCCGTCGTGATCCGTACCMGTAGTTAACACGGCCGCTCCCGCTCCGTCGCCGAACAAAGCTAGATTGATCAGTTCCGAAGAGCGCAGCTTTTTGAAATCACGGCGGAAACTCATGTATTTGTTGCAAACATCACCTCCGATAACAAGTGCATTCGTGAAGGCTCCTGTAAGCAAGAATCGATACGCAACCTCCAAGCCTTGAATGGCTCCAGAGCAACCCGCCTGAATTTCATAGGTCGGTATCCGATTCATCCCAAGCCGATCGGCTACCAGATTGACAGTTGCGGGCATCAAATGATCTGGTGTTGCTGTCGACATTACAATCAAATCAATCTCATCGTTCGTGAGACCCGCCTTTGTTATTGCCTTCTGCGCCGCTTCATAAGCGAGATCTAGCAATTGGAACTTGACGACTTTCTCATCCAGATCAACTGCAAAATGCCGGGTTTTCGTACCAATCATGAGATCAATCCAATCTTCGCGTAATCCAAATACTTCTTCCATCTTGGAATTAGGAACCGGATTCCCTGGAAGCGCGGTGGCAACTCCAATGAGCTTCACGGATTTCAAATGATTTTCCTCCCCTGGTTTAAATTATCGAATTTCACTCTACAGATTCGTTTCCACTCCGATGCCAATTTCGAAATTTTGACCTCCTATCAAACTGTTTGGCGCATGGATGATGAAATCCAGCATCGCCAACATTTCGCTCATCGGCTTCATCACCGGCTTCAATCCGTATATTTCCAGCTTTCGCTGTCTTTCTTTTTTCTCACTCTTCTCAAAATCGGCATCATGATAACCGAATGTCATCACATTGGCGTCAATGCGAAATGCACTGCATTCCCGGGACAAACATTTCATCATAGAAATTTTACCGTGGTTAATGATCGGAGAACTTGGATATTGATCATAATAGAGCGTGTCATAAATAATCGGGAACACAATTTTCCCTGATTTACGCTTGATCATATGACTGACAGCCATCTTGTTCCACAGAAAGATCCGCTCAAATATGGCTGGGATTTGTTCTCCGAACTCATCAGGCATGTCTTCGAACAACCTCTCTTCATCGAGCATCTCATTACCGTGAATCATGACATCAAGCCCACCCATGACAGAGATAGCCTCTTCCATCATGGCTTCATACTTCTTTTCTTCAGAAGGCATGCCATTTACTATATGCAGTCTCTGAGCAACTTCACTCTCCAATGAGCGAACGTAAGACATCCCTTGCTCTGAATCTTCTACGTGCAGCACAACCCGATGCCCGATTGACAGCATGCGAGTCGCAATTAATTGATTGAACGCTTGCTGCCCATTTGTAATAAAGATCGACTTGTTCATCCTGTCTCCTCCTATCTGATAAAGCCGCCGTCCACTTTCAACACGCTACCCGCAATATAATCCGACATAGGACTGGCCAGGAAGAGAACCGAATCCGCAATTTCCCGTGGCTCCCCTAATCTCTTCATATTCGTATGCAAGAGAAAATTATCCAGCTTGTCCTGAGGGACGTGACCAATCATTTCGGTATTGATCATTCCGGGAGCAATCGCGTTGACATAGATCCCTTTGGATGCGTAACGACGGGCCAGCAAGCGAGTCAAGCCGATGATGGAACCCTTGGACGCTCCATAATTCGTTTGTGCCTCTCGTCCTAGAACACCGGTAACAGAAATCACGTTTATAATTTTCCCGCTGCCCTTGCGTTCCATATACGGGATGACTTCTTTTGAACAACAGTAAGTGCCTTCAAAATTCGTCCGGAACACCCGATTCCATTCGTCGAGCAACATCTGTGAAGAGAAATTGTCTGCTACAATGCCCGCATTATTGATTAGAATGTCAATGCTGCCGTACTCCATAATGATTTGCTCCATCATTTGACGAATGAATGCCTGGTCTGTTATCGAGCCTTTGAAAAAGGTGACCTTCACTCCCTTCGAACGAAGGTCCTCTTGGATCGATTGTGCCATTTGGTCGCTGCTGGCATAAACACCTACGACCGTTGCACCTTCCTCTGCAAACCTGTACAGAATCGCTTTCCCAATTCCGCGAGTAGCGCCTGTTATGATAGCTACTCGATCTTTCATCATCATCTCAGTACCACCTCTTTGTTTTGAAGCATTAGTTGTTTGGCCAAATTATATCCGCTCCAAATAACTCCGCTGTATCCTCCGCCTGGCTGTGTCCATGCACCTGCTAGATACAAGCCTTGGATAGGCGTCGTTTGGGGCAACCTGCGATGCAGGCACTGATCAACCGATTGTTGTGCTCCATAAATAGCGCCATGCAAGTTGCTGGTATAGGCATGATTCGTTCTCGGAGTTGAAAGTTCTACATAAGCTATATGCTCGCTTATTTTCGGGTACAGCCGCTCCAGCCTATTGATCAGGATGCGGGTGACTGCTTCTTTTTTCTGTCGATAAGCCTCTTCATCGATTTCATTCCAGCCCTCATACTGGCTTAGTACAAACAAAGACATCGTCGTTTTACCGCTTGCTTGGTAAGAGGGATTGAGGTTTTCGTAGATCGTAATGCTGAACGGCATGGTCTCGTAACTTTCATTGCGCATTTCCTCATACGCTTGCTCAAGATCATAGTATTCGTTAACGAATATTTCATGATCCGTCTCCCCGTAAACACTAGGGAAATCGATGTCCAGCAGCAAATAAGCCTGAACACACGCGAGGCTCGGCTTGAGCGATTCAATCTTTTTGACATATCGGCGTGGCAAATGATCGTAACCAATCATCTTGCCAAACGTCTGAATGGGGTCAACGTTCGAGATAACAACCTCTGACGCAAATTCACCTTTCAGCGTTTTAACGCCCTTCACGGCTCCATTCTCCACCTGAATTTGCGTGACATGCTGCCGTGTAAGTACTTCTCCCCCGTGACTTTTGATAATTTGGACAAGGGCGTTGGAAATTTGTTGGGAACGACCTTTGGGATAATAACCGCCATTCAACATATATTCCGTCCATGCGTAGGCATAATAAACGGCGGATATCTGGGAAGGGGGAAGTCCATAATACTGCCACTGCTGAGCAATAATGGACTTGAGTTCTGCGCTGGTTAGGAACTGATCAAGTACTTGTTGCAGGGATAAATTGTTGTAGGCTAGCACCGTTGGCCCATCCTGGAATAAATCGTTGGCTTCCCCTTGATTTGTCTTACCCATCATTAGGAGTATTTCATTGCGAAGCTGACAAAATTGTTCAAATAACAGCTTGATTCCGTTCCTTTCATCAGGGTATTTAATTCCCAAATCATGCAGATATGTTTCATAATTCTCAACCCGGATATCATCCCCAGGGAAGACAGCTCGATAAAGCGTTTTGGCACGAAGGAATTCAACATGTTCCATTAGACCTATTTCGGTTAATACTTGTCGAAGAGCACCATTCTCCCCAAGGTCTCCCATCAGATGCAGCGATACTTCGAATTCTACCGGACGAACTATGCCTCGAACCTTTCGGTTAAAAGAAGTCGCATAACCGCCTGGGATGAAATGACGCTCTAGGACCCTAACCTTCATTCCGGCTTTAGCAAGCATTGCTCCGCTTACCAAACCGCCTAGACCTGCACCGATTATCGTAACTTCCTTCATTTCCGATATACCTCCAAAGTTCTGGCAGCCGGCGCTCAGACTGTTGCTTCTGTCATCGCCCGGCTGCACAGCAGGGTGGGTGCCGATTGTTAGTTCGCCACAGCGGACAATTGCTCGGAAACAAATTGGGATAATGTCTCTACCGAATAGAAATGCTTTCTGATTGCCTCTTGATCCATACCATGTAATTTGACGCCAAACTCAGCTTCTAACCCGGCAACGACATCAAGCGCCTCAACAGAGTCCAGCCCAAGTCCTTCACCAAACAGTGGGGCATTATCCTCGATTTCCTCGGCAGTAATGTCTTCCAGCTCAAGTCGGTCAATCAAAATATTTTGTTTAATAGCATACTTAATTTCTTCTAATTTTTTCATCATTTTTTCTCTCCCATCAGATCTTTTTTTATATGTTCATGAATCGACTCCGGGTTAGGAATCGTTCCTTGGAACCGCTCCTCATAATTCTTATTGCTCTCCAGGTGCAACGACGGCGGCTGTGTAATTACCATTAATGGAAGAACTCACTACAAGCCCGTAGTTTCCATGCATACCTTTGTTTACAAAAGCTGCAGCTGCAGCAACATCCAAACCGTTATCAGCAATCTGCTTATTGGCATGTAAAATATCTACGGCGGCACTCAAATGGAATAATGAGCCTGTAGACTCACAATAGCCAAAGCGATCATTGAGACATACTACAGGCAGCTCATTATCAGAAAATACGTCATAAAGCGCCTCTCGTTCAGCTGAAGGCTCGTCCATGCCAAGGAAACTATTAAAAAGTACAAAACCTATGGAGGAAGCTTCTACTCCAGACCGTGCTAAAGCCATCTCGATAACCCGCTTCACTACGCTGCTATCGGAACCACCTTTCGTTCCGCTAAAAGCAGTTCCAAAGCCCTTGAGCTCTGCGTATACTTCTTTTCCTTCCAACTTCGCCTGCTCCAGATCCATTAGTACGAGGAACGCGCTGCCTTCGCCCATCTCATATGGGATATTGTCCAGTCCTAATGCTGTATCTACTTGCTTCGAGAACAAGGATAGCTCATCCCCTGCGCCAATTAGACTGTACTTTTGAATTCCTGCGCGAATCGTCTCGTAGCCATATAACGCACTGTTTAATCCATCGTTGCCACCCGTACTCATTGAAGTACCATAGCCCCTAAGTCCTAATTTCTTGGCGATTTTCCCGGCTGTCGAGTTGAGCACCATATCTGGAAAATAGACGCCACTTGCATGCTCGGGACCTTTCTCGAAAATAGCTGATAAATATTTTTGCGCGCTTTCCAGGCTTCCTCGAGATGTCCCATAGAATAAGCCGATTTCACAGCTATTCTCACTAATCGAAAGATCTGCATCTTGAAGGGCCAGATGTGCAGCTCCAATACTGTATTGCGAGAGCGGGTTCATTCTGCGTTCATACAACTCTTTCTTATATTCTTTCAGTGAAAAGGAAGATTCCTCTGCCGTCACTGCCCGCCCCTCTTCAGCTAGCCAAGGAAGAATACTTCCAGAGCGGTGTCCGAATCGCGAAACCGTTCCAAGTCCAACTACGGCTACTCGTTTTGGTTCCCGTGTATGTAACTCTTCTGCTATTCTCCCCCTTTCAGCCCAGTTATAAGAAACGATGGAACAGTTATGACCTCCGAAAGCGGAGTTGTTGCATAAGAAGTATTTCRCACTACTTTCTCTCATCTCATTCACGACAAGATTCATTGGATTCACACCATCGCGAGGTGTTTCAAAATGAAGGGTAGCTGGCAGCAATCCTTCTTGCAGCGCGAGAAGCGTCGTTACGTATTCGATCGAGGCAGCTGCACCTAGGTTATGACCGAAGTAAGCTTTGCTTGAACTAATCAGAATTTGATTGAATTGCTCTTCGCCAAACAACTGGCGCAAGCCATATAGCTCTGCTGAATCGTTGGCCTTCGTCCCTGTACCATGCGTATTAATGTAGTCGATCTGATCCTTCGATATGCCAGCATTGCTTAATGCAAACTCAACCGCCAACTGGATACCTTTTCCTTCGGGTTCAGGCGCTGTCTCATGATAAGCATCGCTACTCAAACCGTATCCGCAAATTTCGGAATAAATCGTGGCGTTCCGTGCCAGYGCGCTCTCCAAGGATTCCAACACAACGAAAGCAGCACCTTCTCCCAAACTTAAACCGAACTTGTTATTGTAAGGTGAACAAGGTACTGTGTTTAGTGCCTGCAGGACGTTGAATCCAGCATAGACCGAGGATGACATAGAATCCGAACCGCCAGCCAGCATCTTATCGGCGTAGCCGGCAGTGATCATATCGTACGCGTAGCCAATCGCATTACCGCTTGCGGCACATGCCGTATTCAATGTATTGACAGGACCCTGCACACCGAAATACATGGCGATATTGTCTCCTTGCTGAAAGAACGGATAACGCGAAGTCCGATCCACATCAAGCTCTGTAACCGTTGCTTGTTCCTCCAAGGAATTAATTCCCCCGTTGCAGGTACCGAACGCTACACCGAAACGAGCTGCATTCTCATTGGTAATGGCTATACCGCTCTCTGCCATTGCTTCCTTAGCGGCTATAATTCCGAATTGGCTGCAGTAATCATAACGTTCTTGTTCCTCCACCGAGAAATAGTTCTCTGGGTGATAGTCCTTCACTTCGGCGCCGATTCGGCTAATAAATTTATCTGTATTGAATCGGGTTATGGATCCAATACCTGTTTCATTTCTTTTCATTTTGGCAAGAACTTGAGACTTGTCTGCTCCGAGCGAACAAATGATACCTATTCCTGTAACAACTACACGGTTTTTTGGTTTCAGTTCCATAACGTCCTCCACCCTAATTTTAAATTTACATAAATTTAATGATTTTTTATTTTCTACACTCTCCACTCAAATATTTCCATTGATTCTCAAGATAACAAGATAAAATATATTAGGCAAGTTAAAAATTGATTAAGATAATATTACAACGGTTAAATTTAATACTAATCGATATTATAATTAATTAATATTATTATTTAAATAACTAATAAAATTATTGTAAATACGAATAAACAAATTCCCTACATTTGTATTTTAATTCAATCATCAATGGATGCTATCCTTTCCCCTGTTCGTTTTCCTCGTTATTTCAAAAGCCTTTCCCCCAACAAATATACCAAGACATGATGGATGATCGAGATCATCCCGAGCGCTGTGCCAAGGCTTCGCTGCCCTGCTGAATACCATGCTACAGCTGCTATACCGGATAGGATTAACTCTTGAACAAGACGAAAAGGTTCAGGCGTCGCGACCACTTTTCGAAAATCAAATAGGCTCCAAAACCCAAAAATCAACACTGGTGCACCGATGCTTAACAGAGTACTCTGCACCGTGTTTTTACCGCTATGATACCCCCAGTAAGCTAAAGCAATCACAATGCCTAGCTCCATGAGCCCTCTTAACGCTAAGTTAACCCAACTTAAGATCAACACGGATAGCCACACCACCATTCCACAGTTCATAAGCTTCTGTACTAATTTTACTAATTAAATTAGTTAAATTAGTAATAAAATTATGTATATGAATCAATAAAATAAAAAATAGCTGCAGGGACAGCCCTAACAGCCAGTAATGAAGCATGGGAATTAATTGCTCTTATCACGCTTTCAATAGGGGTTGAGGCGTATTACCCATCATTTTTTTCTTTCCGTGAGACCAATTAAGTACCGGTTTTTCGACAAAATAAAAGGAAAGCGTTGCGAATACGAAGGAGACGACTAGAACGACACCGGATACACTGAGCCAAGTGCTCAGACTTTTGGTCCCCATGTACTGGAAGTCTTTGGCCCAAGTGACTGAAGAAACACCAATAATTACAAAATGCCAAAGATACAGTCCGAATGATACTTTGGACGTAAACTTAAACACGCGATTATCTAATATTTTTGCAGCCCATCTCGATTGTGAAGCAGCGGACAAACTGATCGCTATAAGCAAAGAATAAAACGGGAAGAAGAAGGGCTGTTTTTGYAAACTTAGACTGAATTCAGGCAGGTGGCGTGCGTACCACAGGAGCGCAAACGAGCAAAACAATCCTCCTAAACTCACAAAATCGAATACACCGATGTATCTCATCTTCTTGATTCCCTGAGAACTTTGGCGCAGTCCTGCAGAAACACCTGCAGCAAGTATCCCAATGGTGAATTGTCCAAAAAAACCGATTGGATTATAGTTCGGCATCCAATACTTCGCACCGCCAATCCAGCCATAGTCCCAGCCTTTCCCTTCATTGCTCGTAGAAAAAAATAAATGGACAAGTTGGTTTAGCCCTATGATTAGGATAAATACCCCCACCCAATACAACAGCCCCTTCCGAATAGACCGTCGTATGAATGTCCAGCGATATAGACCTAACATAAATAGAGGCATCAACACATAACAGAATACTTCAAAGCTAATAGACCATAGTGGTCCGTTCACTTCATTAGGGAACAATGTCATGTAATGAAATCCCGCAGTAAACGTTAGTGCTGCCATCAAGCGTGCCCAGAAATGCTCCGTCGGTACATGAAATAGAACCGTAATCAGCGTTGCTACTAGGACAGCTAAGTAATAGCCCGGCATAATTCTAGCAGCGCGCCGAACCACATACTGCTTAAGATCTGGATATGCGCTGCCATCAAGATACTTTTGCCAATATGGTGAAGCTAATAAATACCCGCTTAATACAAAGAACACACTTACGCCAGCATTGCCCATCAGCAAAAAGGATTGCAGTTCCTGCATCCAAGGCGACTGCGATTGCATGCCTAGAAATTGTGATAGGTGGTGACAGATGACGGCAAGACAGGCTATCGCCCGAAATCCATCAGCTCCACTTAAACGATTGCCCATTAGGTTTGAATGATTCATAGAACCCATACTCCTACTTATCGCTTTAGTGGACATGCAAGAGATTCTCTCTAATGATTCCATATGCCATTTTCGTTGCAAGTTCTACTTTCATAGGAGACTGATTAAGCATCTGCATCTTCATACGTCTCTTCATCATGTCTTCATCGCTTTGAGCCATTAGATCCTTTTCCTGATCCGCCTGAAACGCTTGAATAAAGCCCACATGTTCTTGGCGTCTAAATTGGAACGATTGGAAGGTTGCTTGTGGAATAATCGCGTTCGGATTTACTGCAAGATAGTCTGAGATCACTGGCGCCAATTCATAAGCATCTTGAATAGCCAAGTTGACCCCTTGTCCCAAGATTGGGGAAACAGTGTGAGCCGAGTCTCCAATCAAGACAAGACCATCACGGGACCACTGAGATACCTCTGCTGTGAAAATATCAAGGAGCACCGTATCCTTCCAGCTTTGAATATGTTCCTGCACAATACCATCCAACTGAGGCTCCAGTTTGCAAACTGTGTCATAGAAAACACTAATATCTTGTTTTCTAAATTCCTGATAGGCACCTTTCGCAATGTTAATACCAACACGCAGTTGATCCGGATAAGTAGGCAAAATAATTAAGTGCTGATGCCCATCAACTTTAATACGGGTTGCGCTTTCCCATCCTTCAGGGCGCGGTACACGGAACCAAACAGCATCCCGATTGAAATGTTCAATTTTGGCATGAATACCAGCCATTTCGCGAATTCTTGTGTACCGTCCACTTGCATCGACGACAACCGAACTATTCACCGTCACTAACTCCCCGGACTTTTCACGATACACAGCACCCCTAATTTGTCCTTCCTGTTCGATGAGTTCAATACCAGTTGCTCCCATTTTCAAATGAAAATTAGGATAATCGCCGGCTTTGTCCAAGATTGCACCAATTAGAACCGGTTGCGGCAAATCGATAATAAATTTCTGTTCATATGGAAATTCATGAAAATTGACTGAAAAGATTTTTTCCCCTTGATCGTACATTTCCAGCCCTTCCACCTGTAAAAAACCGATCTTTTTGAGCTCATCGAGAATGCCCAATTCATTCAAAATGACGACCGACCCCTGTGAAATAGACTCTCCACGAAACTCCCTTGAAAAGGCTTGATGTTGTTCCAGTACCACCACTTCAAGATCACTTTGCTTTGCAAGTAATAATCCTAACATAGCACCTGCAGGTCCAGCTCCAACAATACACACATCAGCCTGAATGACTTGATTCATAACAAATCCTCCTTTAGTTTGGGTACATAAGTTCCATACGCCAATCCACTTTCCTTAACAATAAAAGGATGATAGATTAGTCCCCGGCAGGGTGCCGAAGCGTTCCAACGTCTGTTGACTGATACTGGCCTTTATGATAAGCTAATACACATAAAAATTAAACTAATTACTTTAGTTTGTCAACAACAATATGAAGTAAATGAATTATTAAGATTAGCATAATAGCATCACTTACATACTTTATTCATACCAAATCAAAAGTTATTAGGAGGAGAAAATTTGGCACGCTTTCTAATCGCAGTATGGCCTTCTGATGGACACGTAAATCCGACAATCCCCTTAGCAAGAAAACTCGTTGAACGAGGTCATGAGGTCGTCTGGTACTGTAGTTCGCTTTTTAAAGAGAAAATCCAGTCTACCGGTGTCACATTTGTTCCTTTTACCCACCTCAAGAATTTTAGTGGTTCCACGCTAAATGAGCATTTTCCCAAGTATATGGAATTAAAGGGGCTCAAACAGTTCAAATGGGGAGTCCGCAACATCATTTGCGGTACAATGGAAGGGTTCGATAAGGATGTTAAAGCTATTCGCGAAACATTCAAACCAGACGTGCTTGTTATCTGCCCCACGTACACAGGTATTATTCCGCTTCGCAGACGCGGGGATCAAATAAAGACAGTTTGTCTCGGCATGCTGCCATTATCGGTTACCAGCAAGGATATTGCTCCGTTCGGGCTCGGTATCAAGCCTGTTG
>NZ_JBFTQB010000034.1:0-15146 GCF_056398785.1 Paenibacillus sp. 01T422
GCAGTAGACCGCTCTATGGCAGTAGACCGCTCTATGTTGCACAAAGTGCAACGAAGCATCCCATGGCACCACAGGGTGACCCGAGGTAGCCCTAAACTTAAATATGCGGTAAGCTTCGCCTACCCCAAAACATATAAATTCTGTTAAAAAAGAGCCGCCTCACGGCAGCCCCCAAGCATTTATCCGATTAATGGAGCCGCTTGCCCCAATGTGCCCTTTACCTCGTTCCCTTCTTTGCGCCAATACTCAATCCCGCCTAACATYTCTTTCACCTTAAATCCAAGTCCGGATAAACGGGCAGCGCCTTTCGTACCTCCATTGCATGCGGGTCCCCAGCAGTAGACAACAATCACTTGGTCTTTGGAAAAAGCAGCCGTCGTCTCTGCATTGATCTCATTTGACGGCACATTAATGGCCCCGGGGATATGACACTCCGTATACGCCTTACTGCCTCTCACGTCGATCAGCAAGAAATCATTGACCCCATGCTGCATGTCATAGCGCACATCCGCTACATCCGTTTCTACCGATAATTTGTTCATAAAATGGCGATGTACAGCCTCTGGAGAGACGGCGGGTGTTTCCAGTACTAGCGATATTACAGGTTGATTATTCATAGTGATACCTCCATTTAAATGTTATTTTCAATCGCTGAATGACTTGAATTGACTATAACACGATCCCAAAACATGGAGTTATCGATAGAATTTGATACTATACTTCATTCATTCTGATAATTAGCTACCACCAAGAACGTCTAGAAAGCCGGTAAACGCTTTGGACTGCCATTTTTTCTTCGAGTAAATAAGCTGCGAAGGCTCGTTGCCCGGTTGAATCGTCACATTGATGTCCGGGAAATGTTGGCGGTACGTCTGAAGATGCGGCGGAAGGAAGAAAGCGGCTAACGTTTCTATCGTGCCAATGGACAGTATGCCTCTGGACTGTCGGGAAACGACCTCCTTTGACTCCTCATGGAGCCTGTAGATGTCGTTGGCATATTGCAGAAGCGCCTCACCAGCAAGCGTCAGCTTCATACTTCTTCCGAATCGTTCTACAAGAACGACTCCGTAAGATTCCTCCAGCTTTTGAATTTGAGTCGTAATGCTCGACTGCGCATAGCCCAGCACTTCCGCTGCGCGCGTATAACTTCCCCATTTGGCCACTTCTCGAAAGGTTTTCAAATACGTTAATTCCACAATGAATCACCTTTCTTTCTGTAAACATATTATCCTCATCGTACCACACATGGCACATCAAAAAGCCACCGAACCTCGGCAGCTTTCGTCTTTCTATCTTCTATTTAAAGGTCTTTCGCAAAATGGGGTTTACTATAATGACTAACGCCCCCAGAGCCAACCAGCACCCGGCCGCCTTTATTGAAAATGATTAGCTTGCTTGACCCATTATTCAGCAAAACCGTCACTTTAGCCTGATTAGCCGTCGCGATATAGTTGATATATCCACCTCTGCCTATCACCGTTCGCCAGTTTTTATCGAATTCCGATCTCGCGACCCGATTCGAATACACCTGATTTTCCAACTTAGCTGCTTGCGTTTTTCTCATGGAACCTCTCACCCGCTTCCTATCCGAAATGCGATTCCATATATCGTATGCAAGAGTTCTAGTTTGGCATGGACAGGTTTAGCTGCGGTCGATAGAGATCATTCTTTTTTAAAAATGAGCGTAAATCATACTTAAGCGCCATTGCGAGCACATTATTTTCCTGTGTAAAAATCAAAAGCTTTGGACTATACGTAGCCGACTGACTCACAAATAAGACGACTTGCGTGACCGTTCCTTTTATCCATGGATTGTTGATTTTCAAAGGGGGTGCAAGCTCAACCTTTATAGCTATGCCGCTATCTGGCTCGATGTCAAAAGAACCAACAGGACCATCCATAGCCGATAGCCATTTCTCAACTTCACTTTGTAGATTAGCCGAATGGGGGATTGTCTTCATGACCTCACCCTTCTGAATGTCAAACGCCTCTGCCCCATCAGCTGCCGAAACCGGCATATAACTGGCGCTCAACAGGAGCATAACCGTCCAAATGCACATGATTATTTTCAAAATGGTGCCCTCGCATCGCTTCTTATTTGCAGTTAGCTTGTCCAAATCATGGAAGATTACTACAGGTGGCCAATTAAATCCGGGAGCTTGTCCCACTGCTCAGTAAGCCACTCCATTTCCTGCAAGAACCTCGCCGGGACGCCAGTTTCCTCATAAATCTCCGTACGAAGCCACCAAATGGATTCAATTAAATACAGCATTTGAACAGCCCGCAGAAGTATCCCCCTGGGCGCGGCAGCATGCTCCCGATACCCTTGTAGAAAAGCATGAACCCTATCAACTCGAATCCCATCCATTTCCCATGCCCCGGACAACACAGCTCGAGCGATATCAATTACTGGATAAGCCACATCCATTCGGTCGAAATCAACGATAGTCGCTATCCCATCCGTACGCAGCAGCAAGTTATCCACCCACAGATCCCAGTGCAGCCAGCCGACTGAGCACTCTGAAAACACATCAAAATCTAGCGCCTGAACGTTCTTCACCGCCTTTTCCAGCAGCGCAATGAGCGGCAGGTTGTTGCTCTGGATCTCTTGCTCCAGATTAGCTTGAAGCTCCTTAAGAGATGAGGTTTGATCCGGTTTCCATGCTTGTTTGGCTAGCGGAACATCCTGAAGCAATTGATGCATGTGACCTGTCGTTTTGCCCAAATCATACATATGGGTATGGCTCATACTCCCGGGAACAGGGACATTTCCCTCCACCCAGTCCATAATCGCATAGTGGTGACCGGCTGGCGTCATTTGCACGAACACCCCCTCCGATGAGGCGTACACCTCTGGGCAAGACAACCCTGACACATGTAGTCGCTGCTGCAAATTCAGGGTCATCTCTATCTTTTTTCTTTTCTCCGGCAAATGTAGCTTGTACCGATCCGGATGATAGAACTTAACGAATACAGGACCCTGGTCTGTCGTAAGGCGCCATTTCACATTCAGCCAGCCTTTATGAAGCCGGTAAGCATCCACAATTCTCCTACCAAACTTCTCATGAATATCGCTAACGATTTCCTCCAGCACTTGATTGATCTCGACCATCGTTTTGCACCTTGTCCTCTCACCGACATGTGGGAATAACATATAGTTGGCCGTTTATGCGGGAAATCCTTCAATTTTCACAATAAGTCTCTCTTTGTGCAACGCTATCTAGCGGATGGGAACTACAGGCCGTTATTTGGGCAAAATCGGTATGTTTCCCCCATGAAGTGGAACTACAGGTCGCTATTCGCCCCTAGGAATGCCTATTTAGCCCAAAACGGCAAAATAGAGGATCGTAGTTCCCATCCCCCAGTCAAATACCTGGTTTCGGCCAAAATAGCGGCCCCTAGTTCCCCTTCCCACCCTCACTCCTACGCACGCCCACTCTTTTGGCGCACAAAAAAAGCCCGGAAGGTCTTCCCAGACCTTCCAGAGCTGTCCTCTACGCCTCTTCTTCCGTCTTGGCGAACTGCGTGCTGTACAGCCGCGCATACAGCCCGTCAAGAGCCAGCAGCTCGCGGTGCGTGCCCCGCTCCACGACGCTGCCCGCTTCGATCACCAGAATGTGATCGGCGGCCAGCACCGTGGAGAGCCGGTGCGCGATCACGAGCGTCGTGCGCCCTTGCATCAGCTCCTCGAGCGCCGCCTGCACATAGGACTCGGATTCCGAGTCCAGGTGCGACGTCGCCTCATCGAGGATGAGGATGCGCGGGCGCTTCAGGATCGCGCGAGCAATCGCGATCCGCTGGCGCTCGCCACCGGAGAGCCGGTGCCCGCGCTCTCCAACCATCGTGTCGTACCCTTCGGGGAGCGACACGATGAAATCGTGGATGTAGGCCTGGCGGCACGCGGCCTCCATCTCCTCACGCGTAGCGCCCTCCCGCGCGAAGCGCAGGTTGTCGCCAATCGTCGCGTGGAACAGAAACGATTCCTGCGTCACGTACGCGATTTGCGAGCGCAGCGAAGCAAGCAGGGCGCCGCGGACGTTCACGCCGTCGACCTCGACGATCCCCTCCGTCGGATCGTACAGCCGCGCGATCATGCCGATCAGCGTCGATTTACCGGCGCCGCTCGGCCCTACAAGCGCGATCATCTCGCCCGGCTGCGCCTCGAACGTGACGTCTCGCAGCGCGTACTGCCCTGGCTTATAAGCGAAGGAGACTTGCTTATAAGCCACTCGCCCCGCCACTTGGCTCAGCGGCCGCGCATCAGGAGCATCCATGACATCGGGCACCATGTCCTGGTATTCAAAAATCCGCTGAAACACACCCAGCGCCGTCCCTACTTCTACCTGTAGGTTCAGCAGTGTACCTACAGGCATATACAAGCGGCCGAGATAGGCCGAGAAAGCAACAATCGCCCCGAGCGACATCGTGCCGGAGATAACCGAATAACCGCCATACAAATAAATGATGGCTGTACCGAGCGGCCCCAGCGTGCTTGTCGCCATCCCAAACCACCGGCCAACTAGATTGAGCCGCAGCTCCAGATCCATCACTTTCTGGTTCATCGCCTTGAATTCGGCCTCCTGCTGCCGTTCCCTACCGAAAATACGGGTCAACAATGCCCCAGAGATGCCGAAATTTTCACTGAGTTGTGAGGTAATATCGGACCTCACCTTTTGCGTTTCGATGCGGAGCGCCTTGCGCAGCTTGGAAACTTTTTTGACCGGCAGCATGAAAAGAGGAAGAATCAGCACAGCGATAATGGCCAATTTCCAATCAAGAGCAAATAAAATTCCAATCGTTGTCGCAACAATGACAAGCTGCGTGATGGAAGACACCACAAGCGAGGTAACAACCCCTTGAACGGCCTGCACATCCCCCGTGATCCGCTGCACGATTTCGCCCGATCTGGCATCCGTGTAGAACGCCATCGACTGACGCTGCAAGTTTTGGAACAAAGTCAGCCCCAAATCCCGGATAACCCCTTGCGTTACTTTGGTATTGAGATGATTTTGCCATACGCCCAGCACACCGCTTACGACTGGAAGCAGCAGCATGAGCATCGCCATCTCGGCTAGCAGCTTCATACTTCCTTGCGGAATCGCCTGATCGATAATCTCCTTCATGACCAAAGGGGGAATCAACCCGACTACAGCTGCAAGCAGCGCCAGCCCGATAATGCCTAACAGTTGTCCCCAGTACCCTTGGAACAATGTCAGAATTCTTTTAACCGAAACATCCTTCAACTTCGCCTTAGGTCTATCCCTATCGGATAAACGTCCTCCACCGCCTGGTCCCAATTTCATCACTCCATTCTGTTACTCAATCTGTCTATTCAAAGGTACAAGGGGAAATGCATGCCGAATCGCTCTCGCCACTTCATCCGCCATATTCATAACCCTGTAAAGCGACGTCGTTTGCAAAATATTATACTGCCTAGGGCCATCCACGTTGACAATTGCGGCAATTGTGTAATCGCCAACATGAGGTAAATCTTTGCCAACCGACTTGCCTGGCGCTAAGGGCTGATTCGATACTTGGTACATGCCAACCGATAACTTCTGACCCAAACAAGCATCTATCGCAATAACGACACTGCCCTGCGGAATTTCCTGGAGCCTTGCCGCGATGTTACTGGCATCACAAGGTGCCTCCAGCGTCCCTATAACATGAGGATATCCAAATTCGGCGAGCTTGCTTCCTACTAACGGACCTAAGGCATCTCCGCTTGATCGATCTGTCCCAATACATACAAAAAAGAGCTCGCTCGGCTCAATCTCAGATGATTCCCCAATGGTTTTAAGAAAAAACGCCAACTGCTCGCCATTCATTTTTTTCCAAAATTGTTCCCGTGTATCTAGCGTTTCCCCCACCTATCATTACCTCCTCTTACAAGCTTCCAGCAAAATTTCCCCCTACCAAGGATGAATGATATAATGCGATCAACTTCTATTCTTCCATAAGGAGGTATCCTGTGTCCACTCTCGGCATCATCGCTGTTCTGACCCTTCTATATTGGCTATACGTCACTGTGGATGTGTTAAAAGGTTTGCCTAACCTGCGAACGCTGCCTAAGTCTAACTCCGCCAATTTCCCGGACAAGCCTCCTCTCGTATCTGTCATCATTGCAGCCAAAGAAGAGGAAACGACAATCCGTGAAACCGTTAGAAATCTACTTTCGCAAAATTACCCTCGCCTCGAAATCATTGCTGTGAATGATCGATCCCAGGATGCTACAGGCAGCCGGCTTGAGGAGCTGCGCAAATGGTCTGAAGGCAAGAAAGACATCCCTACCAAACTGCAAATCATTCACATCACTCACCTGCCAGATGGTTGGCTTGGCAAAAACCATGCGCTATACCAAGGATATCTTCAGGCTAGAGGGCAATATCTGCTATTTACAGACGCGGACATTCTTTTTGCTCCGGGTGCTATATCCGACGCGGTCACTTATATGAAGGAACATGATGTGCACCATCTTACGCTGACCCCGAATATGATCGCGCGAGACACTTTACTCAAAGGATTCGTCCATTTCTTCCTGTTCTCATTTTCTTTATTCGTTCGACCCTGGCGTGCGAATATCGACAGTTCCAAAGGACCAGGCATCGGCATCGGAGCCTTTAATATGGTAAGCCGGAGCGCTTATGAGGCGATTGGCATGCATAAAGCGATCGCATTACGACCTGATGATGATCTGCAGTTAGGTATCTTTCTCAAAAGAGCAGGTTTCCGCCAAAGAGTGCTGTCCGCCAAACACCTGCTTCAAGTAGAATGGTACCGTTCGCTCAAAGAAGCAGTCATTGGACTGGAGAAAAACCTGTTTTCCGGCTTTCGCTACAGCTACATCGTCGCTATGCTCGCTTGCTTGGGACAGATCGGCTTTTTTATAGGCCCGTGGCTTGGCCTTCTCTTCCTCTGGGATTGGCGCGGAGCCGTCTATGCGGTTGCTGTTATCCTGCAAATCTGGCTTTATCGCAAACTAATGTCTCGATTAATGAGCCTCCGAGGTGATTCAGCCTATCTGCTTCCCGTTAGCGCTTCACTGCTCGTTTATACGATCGTTCGCTCCGTTTGGCTGACTTGGAAACAAGGCGGCATTTACTGGAGAGGCACCTTTTATTCGCTTCGAGAACTAAAAAGAAGCAGAAGGTAATTAAGCACGAACGCCAAATAAGCGTTACTCGATAGAGCAAAGCTTACCCTCACGGTTTGTGGCATGATCCTATCGTTCTAATGAACACGATTCATTCGTACAACCCGATAGTACAGATAGCTGCTTGGCTCTTGTTCCACATCCAAATATCCCTCAGCATGCACATAATCTCCTGTTATGAACGTGGAGGCATCTAATGAACTGGAATGTGTGAGGAACAGGAGCGCGGCTTTATCGTTGCCTACGACGAATCCCGTTTGTTCTTTAATTTGAAATTTATCTAAAATGGTGCCATGATGAGACCTTGCAATATGATGAAATTTCCAAGAATTTCCCTCTTTARTGAGAAAATACAAGACGCGATTCTTGTGATTGTTGTTGAATTCCCGCGTAACACCAATCATACAGATTTTCTCGCCTAGGCTTAAATATTCATCGATCACGTAGGATTTCAACCGCAATCGCAGCACATTTTTGTGTTGGATATAGGCTTCCATTTCTTCAATTGTTCTCTGGTCTTTAGGATCTTGCTTCGTTGCGTAAAATACCTCTTTTATAAAAGTATCCGTTTGCAGGCTTCTAGCCCCTTTGAAATGATTGTATGTACGGAAAAACTGCTGAATAACTTCCCGGATCTCATCTGGCATTGCAGGACCCTTATCCACGGTATACATGCTATCTGCTATACTCGAATGTCTCTTTTTATGAAACCAACTCTTCCAGACACTTAATTGCATGCGCTCGTGTTCACCTGCTCTTTCTTTCTTCCAAACATTTCTTCATTATAGGCTAAAAACCATAAAATTTCGATAAAAATCGCATTATTCCGCGGACGAAAAAAAACACCTGCCTTCTATGCCTTTCCTTTGAAAGAACATAGAAACAAGTGTTCGATAGTCCTATCCTTACATAACTCTTCTCGCTCCGACATACCTTGCACTCCAATACGCGCTCGAAAGGCTATCTACAGCCACGCCTCTGGATGTAGTCGCTGAAATGAATCGATCATTGCCGAGATAAATGCCCACGTGATTCACAGTTTTTGAAGCAAAAAACACCAAGTCTCCGGCTTTCAAATCCGTGACTATCGTACCTGCTTCGCTGTGCATCTCCGCTGACGTACGAGGCAAATCGATCCCTTTCGCTTGATACAAAAACCGCACAAAACCGGAGCAATCAAATCCATTCGGTGTCGTACCACCCCATACATAACGCACGCCCATATAAGCATTTGCCGCCTGAGCAATTTGCTCACTCACAGACGGAACAACAGGAGCAGCGGCGGCAACGACCTTAGGAGCTGGAGGTGGTGCTATCCAGGCTGGTTTGTGCGACTTTCCGTCCACATCCACAATCGCGATCTGGTTGGCTTCATTCCATTCAATTGGTGAACCGAAGGTTTCCGTGATGAAACGCAGTGGAACATAAGTGTTCCCTTGATACACGGTTGGACTGCTTTCCAAACTGATCTTCTTACTGTTCACAAGCGCTTGTTGTTGCTCTGTAACTAGTAGGATTGACTGCTGCTTGTTAACCAGCGTGACCTCGATTTGATCCTCTTGCTTCTCCCAGCTCACCTGATAGCCCAGCTTCTCAGATAACACTCGGAGTGGAACTTGCATGATGCCTTTGTCATCAATGTAAGGCTGAACTTCTGGAAACTTCAGCAGCTCCTCATTGACTTGAACCTTGACAGGACGGTCCGTAGGCGCAGAAGCGGCCTGAGCGGAATGTGCAGTAAACATCGGTACTGCGGCACATAAAATTGCGCATGAACAAATAAGACGTAAAGAAAAAGATTTCAAAACCTTGCCTCCTTGACGCCTCCGAGGTTAGTTGACGGGTTCGGGAAGAGGTTTTCCCTAGTACGCTTAGCTAGCAGCGCTCATTCACCCCAAATAAAGAAGTCCCCCGTACCGGAGCTTTTGATGCTCCGAGATTCGGCATTTTTTGTCTATGTTAGACTAGCATAGTTTATTTAGTAGATACAACTTTTGCGAAACGGTAAGTTTTACCAACGAATTTTGTCGCATAATACATACATATTGCACAACATAATGCGCAAATGAACATGCAACGCAAAGCACAGCAAAGCACACAGCGTAGGGCACAGCAAAGCACACAGCGTCAGACACAACAAAAAACCACCCCGTCGGGTGGTTTGCTACTAGGAGTAGCCTAGTAGCCAATTACTGACAGCGCTCGCTCGCTGACTGTGTTTAATGCTTCTAGTTCTGAGGCGGATAATGACAATGAGGCCGCTTTTATATTATCTTCAAGATGATGCTCGTCCTGCGTGCCTATAATAGCCGAAGTAAGTGCTTCCTGGTGCAGCAACCAAGCAATTGCAATCTGTGTTACGCTAGCGTCCTTGGAATCAGCCATTTCTTTCATGACAGCCAGAAGCTCCTTCTCCGCCTCCAGATGCTCCGGTAGGAACAGCCTTCTCTCCTTACGGAAGTCTCCCTCTTTCAACATCTTGCCATGAAGATGGAAAGCACCCGTCAGGATTCCCTTCGCGATCGAACTGTAGCTCATCACACCAACGTTATGTTCCTGGCAAAATGGTAAAACTTCTTGCTCGATAGCTCTGTGGAGCAGGCTGTATTCCGGCTGAATCACATCGATCTGTGCGTAATTCACCGCTTCTTTCAGCTGCTCCAAAGAGAAATTCGAGACACCGATGGCTCGAATCAAGCCTTCTTCCTTCAACTTCACAAATTCAGCAAGTGTATCCTTTACCGGGATCTCATAACTTGGCCAGTGAATGTAATAAACATCTATGTAATCTGTCTTCAAACGTTTCRAACTGTTTTCTGCTGACTTCCGTACATCTTGAGGAGCAAGATTGCTGCGGCTCACCTTAGTCGTAATGATGCATTGCTTGCGTATCTCTGCCAAAGCAGCTCCGACGATTTCTTCCGAGTGTCCATTGCCGTAGCCTTCAGCCGTATCGAACGTTGTGATGCCTAGCTCGAACGCTTTACGGACGAGCTCGATATTATTTTGATCGTTCGTGAACTCCCAGGGACCTCCTCCGAGCTCCCAACAGCCAAAGGTTATGTTTGAGATATCAAAACCTGCATTTCCAAGCTTTTTCGCCTTCATAGTCGCCGACCTCATTTCATTGATATCGTCTTACGATAATGCACACGTTAACAAATTAAGTATAACGCTTTCATCTTCTTTTGCCAAGAAATGAGCGGGTTCGGGCATCAGGCGAGGACGATTTTCCCTGCTGCACCGTGTGCCTCTGTGTGGAAACGGAACTACAGGCCTCTATTTATATGGAAAACGGCATATTCGCCGGTTCATGGGAACTACAGGCCTTTATTATGCCGTTATCGGCTTGTAAACTCGCCTAATGAACAAATAAGGCCTTGTAGTTCCCCCTCTCCGGGGCAACAGGCCGTTTTGTCCGAAATAGCGGACTCCAGTTCCCTCTCCCCTGCTCCATCTCATTGAACATGCTCCCTTCGGAAGCAAGTATCGGTAGATTTGGACGCGCGTCCAACTCGGGATTACTCATGCCGCCTTCACGGACGGTCGAACCCTTCTGGCTTCTCTCCCCTTCCCGCGCAAAAGAAAAAGCCACCCGAAGGTGGCTCTTTCTTTCTGTGAAGCGGGTGATGGGAATCGAACCCACGCTACCAGCTTGGAAGGCTGAAGTTCTACCATTGAACTACACCCGCGTAATTATCGGGATGACACGATTTGAACATGCGACCCCCTGCTCCCAAAGCAGGTGCTCTACCAAGCTGAGCTACRTCCCGAAAYGCTTATAACTTAAGTAARAATGGCGCGCCCTGAGAGATTCGAACTCCCGACCTTTTGATTCGTAGTCAAATACTCTATCCAGCTGAGCTAAGGGCGCTTAAAATATGGAGCGGAAGACGGGGATCGAACCCGCGACCCTCGCCTTGGCAAGGCGATGCTCTACCGCTGAGCCACTTCCGCACGGTATATGATACTTGTCACTTGATTTCATTCTCAGAGGCGACAAGGAATAATATATCAGGATTTGAGAACAAATGCAAATGTTTTTTGTTACGAATGCGTTATTTTATAAAAATACCGCCAAAAGGCAGCACTTCCCGTGCAATTCGCCGCAACAGGCTGTCATTTTTCATATGCTCATCCAGCTTACGATCCGGCTTGCACGGCTGCAACAGCACATGTCCATGCCCCGTCATCTCCCAATGGTAATTCATATGCTGACTGGCTAATGTATTGCCATATACACTAAGGCGCAGCACTGCATTCCGTGGATATGCAATAAGACAGTGAATATCTACATATAAAGGCTGCTTCGGATCCAGCTCCATCTGATACAAGGGACCAGCAGTCAAAAGTCCCAGCGTTCCCGGCCCTTTGAACTGCATTTTCACGAGGTCTTGCGTGATCAGTGTGTTTTTAACATTTTGCAGGTGAGAAGTAAAGCTAACTCCATCGGTATAAAACAGGACATGCCGAAACTCATATAATAAATCATCGTCATCGCCGATTGGCAACACAGACATACTGAAGCCTTCTGGCAAGCCTAGCATGAGCTGAGCAGGGCCACGTACGCGTGACTGAATCAAACGTTTTTTGCGGTACATGCTTGGCAGCTTCATCAAAGAATCCTCTCTTTGCTCGGACCTCCCTTGAAAAGCTACGATCTGGTTCGGATGCAGCACATGAATCGATTCGTCCTGTTCGATGCGCAGGGTGGCCATTTTTGCGTGTGAGCTTGCATGTTCGAAATTTACTTCCATGCCTCTCAGGCCTCCTATCTCATTTGACGCTTCTGTCTCCGCCAGACCACATACCGAAACACCCGTCCGAGTACAAAATACAATACGATAAGCAACACTACCGCGATAACCATATTCGTTATCTTCCGATTCCGGTTCTCTTTATCTAATGCCAATTGCTCCATGGCCTTTAATCGTTCTTGCAGGAGTTCATTTTCCTTTTGAAGCCCTTCGTTTTGTTGAAGGAGCTTTTCCTCGGTTTCCTGCGAGTGCCGAATCGTTTCCGATAGCTTGTCCTTTTGCTCCTCTAATTGCTGTTTCGTTGCCTCGTAATCTTTCTGAATTTGCTCCACATTCTCAGGCAGTTGATAAATATCTTTTACCCGATCGAGCCAGGAGGCTTGGGCTACCGTGGTAGGGAACATAACCCCTATCCAAATCAACAGAACGCCGATCGCATGACCAATCGTAGTAATAGGACGTGTCCGCATCGCATTCCCTCCCAGCAGTTCGACATTTCCTTCTATTTTACAGCAAAAATCACCCCTTCACCACTCCTACCGCCTTAACAGGGTAACGTAAAATAGTTTTCATTTTCGAAGGATCAATCTTCCTCGGATCGGATAAATAGATTTCATGATGGAGGCCGCTAATACTTACATGGCTTGTCTCCATGAATTGATACATTTGGCTTAATGTTTCAGGCTCGGTGGCATACGGACCAATATGCAGTATCTGCACACAGGTTCCTTCATGCAAACTTTCAAATTGGATATCCGAAAGCAGCTCCAGCTCTTTTTTCTTGCCTAAAGCTTTAACTCGGGCTTCCTCCACTTTCTCTGCCGTAACAAAATCAGGCATCCTGATCAGCAGCTTCCAACGCCACTGCTCCTTTGGCACCTCCAGCGCGTTGCGGCTATCTCCATCTACCCACCACAAGCCCTCCAGCTTGGCTACAGTGAAGTCTTTCTCTTCCATCTTATAAATGCTCTTGATGCTGTAAGCAAGCGTGTAGAGCGCTTCAGTCGCACTTGCGAAGACCTCCCCATTCGGGTCTCCAGTTCCTTGGATCGTCACATACCAAATTGGTCCAAAATCTATTAGCTGCGGTTTGGTCGGAGCTGTGTAATAGGATTTGTATGATTTGGTTAAATCTAACTTTCCCATGTGCCACTTCCTTTTTTTTCTTTCAGTATATAAAATAAACCCTGACAACTATACGTCAGTAAATATAGAAAAAACCTACCCTTTCGCTATTAACGGCGAAAAAGTAAGTTTTGGTCTTTCTTAGTATCGTATGTAATTATTCCCCGGTTGGTGGAGTGAATGTGCGCTGTGCAAATTCCGCATCCAACATGAAGAAGGCGTTGCTGTCTTTGTCGATTCGTTTTAGCTTACTAATAATGCTGTCGAACATCGCTTCTTCCTCTACCTGCTCATCAATGAACCATTTGAGGAAATGCATAGTCGCATGCTCACGATCGTTGAGTGCCAAATCAGACAGATGGTAAATACGTCTTGTGACTTCCTGCTCATGCTTGTAAGCATGCTCAAAAGCGTCGAGGATCGATTCGTACTCATTCACAGGCGTATCCATGCCGGCAAAAGCAACCTTTTTCCCGCGATCATTAATAAATTTGAAAATCTTCATTGCATGAAACTTCTCTTCTTCCGCTTGAACAATAAAAAAGTTCGAGAAACCATCCAAGCTTTCAGCTGCACAGTAACCAGCTATAGCCAAATAGACGTGCGCGGAGTAAAATTCATAGTTCATCTGCTCGTTGAGCGCTTCCGTTAGTTCATCTTTTAACATGATGTGCTGCACATCCTTTCTGTATGGTTATCTTTTGCAAATCCCCATACATACAAGATTACCAGAACTTCATATACAAATACAAACGGAAGTCATAATTTTTACAAAGGTTAATACTTAGGCCATAACAGGTTCAGCCCTTGATTCAGCAATAATCTGCTTCAGCTGCGCATATAGTAAGTCAGGCGAAGCGGCACAAACCAAATCCTTTTTGCCGATCATCGCGATGCACTCTTTCTTGCAATGCTTACAATTTCCTAGGCAATCCTTCTTCTTTTGCTTCAGATCAGGGTATTCGTTTTTCAATGACTTATATATTTGTTTGGATCCGAATTTCTCATTTCTACAGCAGTATTTAATCGTTTTCATGTCATAACCTCCACCGCTCATCTATACCACCTATACCCTGATATTAGTGATAATAATAATCAATGTCAACAGTAATTTAGAAATGGATGTACAAAAAAAGCCTCCTTAGCTCCTATAAAAGGAATTAAGAAAGCTCTTGGTGATGCGGTCAAGAGGACTCGAACCTCCACGGGGGGTTAGCCCACACGGACCTGAACCGTGCGCGTCTGCCAATTCCGCCATGACCGCTTAAAACGAAAAAAAAACTGAGTCATGTAGGATTCGAACCTACGACACCCTGATTAAAAGTCAGGTGCTCTACCAACTGAGCTAATGACTCAAACTTCATAAAAAAATGGCGGAGCCGACGGGATTCGAACCCGCGGTCTCCTGCGTGACAGGCAGGCATGTTAGGCCTCTACACCACGGCTCCACACTTATAATACTGCACCTCAATAAGAGGTTGGTTGCGGGGGCAGGATTTGAACCTGCGGCCTTCGGGTTATGAGCCCGACGAGCTACCGGGCTGCTCCACCCCGCGTCGTTAAAAAGGTAAAAATGGAGGCTGACGGGATCGAACCGCCGACCCTCTGCTTGTAAGGCAGATGCTCTCCCAGCTGAGCTAAGCCTCCATGGGAATATGCTTCTAAGGTAATAATGGTGACCCGTAGGGGACTCGAACCCCTGTTACCTCCGTGAAAGGGAGGTGTCTTAACCACTTGACCAACGGGCCGCGTAAACAGGCTTTTCTTAAGTAAATCGTGCTTTAGGTGGCGGAGAGAGAGGGATTCGAACCCTCGAGACGCTTGTGACGCCTACACGATTTCCAATCGTGCTCCTTCGGCCAGCTCGGACACCTCTCCATGAAAGCCTGGCATAGGATAAAAAATGGCTCCCCGAACAGGACTCGAACCTGTGACAACTCGATTAACAGTCGAGTGCTCTACCAACTGAGCTATCAGGGAATACTGCTTGGCAACGTTCTACTCTCCCAGAACCCTGCGGTTCAAGTACCATCGACGCTGGAGGGCTTAACGGTCGTGTTCGAGATGGGAACGCGTGGGTCCCCTCCGCCATCATCACCAAACAGTCAAAG
>NZ_JBFTQB010000035.1:0-14541 GCF_056398785.1 Paenibacillus sp. 01T422
CAATTAAGCCGCTGACCTGCGCAACAAGCCATATGCGGCTAATAAATAAACAGCAACTAAGGGCACCATCCACCAAAACAACTCCAGATAGTGATGACCAATCCATGAGAAGATGCTTCCCCACAGCCCGAACTGGGATAATAACATCGATCCTCCAGACCCTATCAGAAGCACTACAGCGAAGAAAATTATCATGCCCAGCGCTCCGAAACGTCTATGAATACTGGAGACAACAAAACCGAGAAAGTACATTTGCAGTAGGAGAATTAAATAAATACCGAAAACCGCGATGGGCGAAGTATCTCCCAAAAAAGCGATTTTGAAAATATGCAAACGAACCCCCCAGCCACCGGTGCTTTCTTCAATGAAAGACAAAATCATCAGCAGCGCCGCAGTACAGATACTGTAAAGGAAAGTCGTTAAAGCAGTTCCGACGAAGTAATCCTTTCTACGGATGCTGAGTCCCAAAGCAAATGGGAATGTGTCTTTGAGGGTCACAGCGCCTGAAACTAATGTGTAAACGAATATGGAAGCAAGCCCGCCTGTATTCATCGTCTCACCCTCGTTCAGGGATAGTGCAATGACAAAACTGATAACAAAGTTCAAGCCAAGAATCATCCATGGGACGATCAACCACGACATTTTATTCCGCATATGAAGCTTAATAACATTACTTACCCGATTCATACCCGCTCAGTCCCCTTCCCCACAAGTGGTGTACGTGTCAGATGTACTATGAGCTGCTGCAACGATACCGGTCCAAATTCCAGCCCCAGCGACTCCGCTTCTTTCCGTTCACGATCAGTTAAAGCACCTAGAATCGTAGCCGTTGCAGCAGCACCAATGTACTGACGTTCGAGCACTTCCTTGCCTTTTGAGAACGCGTCTATCGCCGTAGCCAACCCAGATACTATGCAAGCGCGGCCACGTAGCGCATCCGCATCTTCATCAAGAATCAGCTTACCGTTATCGATTACCAATATATGCTCAAGCAGACGGCTTACTTCGTCAATTAAATGTGTAGAAAGGATCACCGTTCGCGGAAACTCCGCATAATCCTCCAGCAAGCGGTCATAAAATAACGCTCTGGCCACGGCATCCAAACCTAAATATGGCTCATCAAATATCGTAAGCGGTGCGCGGCTAGCCAAACCAATCACAATGCCAACCGAGGAAAGCATCCCTCTGGACAACTTCTTCACTCTTCTTTTTAACGGTAGACGGAAATCTTCAATCAATGACTTGGCATACGCATCGTCCCAATCGGGATAAAGCGTTTTGGCAATCTCCATCACATCTGCGACACGATAGCCCTCCGGATATTTCTGACTTTCCTTAATGAAGCATATTTGATTCAGAACACGACTATTTTCATAGGGCTCTTCGCCAAATACCTTCAACTCACCGCTCGTAGCAAACTGCTGGGCTGAAAGGATATGCATGATCGTTGTTTTCCCGGCACCGTTTCTACCTAGCAACCCATAGATTTTATTCGCTTCTACCTTGAAGCTAACATGATCAATTGCCATTACGTTCCCATAGGACTTCGTCAGCCCGTTTACTTCCACGATGTGGGTCATCACACTTTCCCTCCTCTTCGCACCATTTCAGTTAGCTGTTCCACCGTAATGCCTAGCTTCTCAGCTTCTTTCACCATCGCCACGACATACTGTTCATAAAATAATTCTTTTCTCTTCTCCATCAGCTTCGTTCGCGCTCCCTCCGCTACAAACATGCCAATCCCGCGTTTCTTATACAAAATACCTTGGTCCACCAACAAGTTAACACCTTTCGCCGCGGTCGCCGGATTAATTTGATAAAAAGCTGCGAATTGATTCGTAGAAGGTACCTGCGATTCTTCCGGCATTCTTGCTTCAATAATGTCATCTTCAATCCGTTCCGCGATCTGTACAAAAATCGGGCGGCTATCGTCCATCGTCAAACTCATTTCCTCACCACCACACTGGTTAGTTACTCATGTAATTAACCATACAACCAAAGCACTTCATTGTCAACAGGCTTTGTGCATTTTGGGCACTCGTTCAAACATAAATCCCCTCCAAACTGGGAATACCACTAGAGCAAACCGTCATCCACTACGCCCATGAAAGGTAAATCAGACTATGATTTTATCTAAAATACGTCTAACTTTCGTCGCCCTGCTTCTCCTATCCATGCCGGTCAACGCCTATAGTGCAGAGTCAGGGATACAACAGAGGCAGCTCGTAAGCCTCCATGCCGATAACCAGAACAAAGAGGCTCCCTCTACACTACAGGAAGCCCCCTTGTTTTCCTTCTCCGTGCTTAGCGATACTCATATCTTGAACACGGATCAAGCGTCCCAGCTGCTGCTCAGCCGCGCACTGGCCGATCACCACAAGCTGCGCCCGGAGAGCAAGTTGCTCGTTCTCAACGGCGACCTGACGGGCGGAACAGAGGGCGACTATCGCAGCTTAATGGGGCTGCTCAGCAGCCAGCCGCATGCCCCTGTGCACGCGACCATGGGCAACCACGACTACTACGGCGTATGGCGTACGCCGGAGGGTGGCATGGATACATCGAAGATGAATCCAGCCTGGTCCAGCAAGCAAGCGGTCGCGTTATTCGACCGYGTGTGGGGCTACGATAAGCCGTATCACGAGCTTATCGTGGAGGGTTACCGCTTCCTCTTCCTTAGCGGGGAAGCGTATCGTGATGTGAACGCATCCAATAAGGAAAATGCGTTCCTCTCGGCCGAGCAGCTCGCCTGGCTGCGCGACAGGCTTACGGTCGCGGGCACGGCGGATGCCGGCAAGCCCGTGTTCGTGTTCCTCCATCAGCCGCTGCCGCAGACGCTGGATGGTACGGACCGGGAGCTGGGCGTCGTCCAGCACCAGGAGCTGCGGGCGCTGCTTGATGCGCACCCGAACGTCATTTTGTTCAGCGGGCATACCCACTGGAACCTGGAGACGACCAACCAAGTCAAGCAGCTGAAGTTTCTGGCCGCTTCCAGCGCCTCCATCCGCGAGGTATGGAGCGCTCAGAACGAACCGGAGACGATTGGCGTCAGCCAGAGTCTCATCGTGGACGTCTACAAGGACCGCGTGGTTATCATGCGTCGTGAGCATACGACGAAGCGCTGGATTGAGCCTTCCATCGCCAAAGGCTACGACGTCAAATAAAAAAAGCCGCACTCCTTCCCGTTGACACGGGCGTAGGAGTGCGGCTTTTTATTCGATTAGTTCGTCGCTGCTGGAGCTTGCGCTGCTTCATCTTTGGATGGCTTCCCTTTAGGGCCGAAGCCTTTTTGCTCGACTTGCTTTTTGATGCTATCGGTCATGCTGTCCTTGATTTTACTGATCAGATCATCTTCGGTGATACCTTTGGCAGAAGCCACTTCTGCAAGGGATTTCCCCGCTTCCAATTCGGTTCTCAGCTCTTCTTGGGTCATGCCCAGAATCTGTGTCACCGCTTCAGGGTTGCCGAAGAATCCGAGACCGAATCCGCCAGGACCGCGGTGATCGCCGCCTCTACCTTCAGGGCCGCCTTCAGGACGAGTGCTTTGCACTTGTTTCGTAATGCGGTCGGATAGGTCGGTAAGCATTTTGTCCGCTTGTTCCTGTGTCAGCTTACCAGCTGTAACTTCAGCGTTGACTGCTGTTGTTTCAGCAGCGACTAACTTCGCGATGAAGTCTGCTTCTGTTAGGCCTTTTTCAACTGCGAACGCTGATAACGTCTTGCCTGCCTTCAAAGCTTCTTGCACAGCGCTTGGCTCAACGCTAAGGATGGTTGCAGTTTGCTCAAGAAGTTTGTCGCCGCCATGCCCTTTGCCGCCTCGGTCACCACCTGGGAAGCCGCCTTTGAAGCCTGTTCCATCAATTTGTTTGGTTAATTGGTCAGAGAGACCAGTAACAATCTTGTCCGCTTGCTCTTGTGTTAATTTACGCGCCGTCACCTGAGCTGTAATCGATGTCGTCTCTGCTGCGACCAGTTTTTGCAAGAAGTCATCTTTCGTCAGGCCTTTCTCTTCTGCGAATGCAGCCAAAGTTTTGCCTGATTTCAGTGCCTCTTGCACAGCGCTTTCCTCAACACCCAGAATGGTTGCTGTTTCCTTCAGAACATTGCCGCCACGGAAGCCTCCGCGATCACCGAAGTCTCTTCCACCCTTGCCTTGACCTGCTTTATGAGTCATATCGTTCGCGGAAGTGCTTGTTGGTGTAGCTGCAAATGCTTGATTATGTAGGGCTCCAACAAAACCGACACCAAGTACAAAAGAAGCGATTAATGAACCTGCAAGAATTTTTCTGGAGATAGTTTTCATCGTTTGTTCCACCTTTTCTTTCAATTATTTTTGTTTGTTCCTTACAAAACCTAGTATAGATGCCTAACCTGAATTTGATCTGAGTATAAACTGAAGGTTGGTTGAGAGGTTTCTGAGAATTGGCTGAAAAAGGAAACTTTTTGCCTTGTGCTCATTTGGCGACAAGTGCAGGAATTGGCCTTTGGAGAACTACAGTTTTGCGTGGGTTCCGTGACCTCGCCAATCAAAGAGAACCAGGAGCGCTTGAGGGCAATTAACACCCTATAATTACGCAAAAAACTGAAATGAGCCTATTTGGCTCGCTTAAGACCCTATAGTTCTCTTTCAAGCGTGGGGGGCGGACGAGTCGGGAGGTTAGGCTACGAGTAGTGGGCGCTTGGGAGGGCTGACTGATGTGCTGCTATGGTGGGGTTCTTGGTACTTTGACTAGTTAGCTGCTTTTGGTGGGTTCATGGTGCTACGAACGCCGATCTCAGAGCGCTAACGGACTGAGGTAACTCTATTTGCTGATTTTGGGATAGGATTTTCATCTAACGGACTCACTAGCCGCTAATCGCCCTGAATCTGCTTAAAACAGCAACAAATCAATAGATAACGGCTCCTCAGTCCGATACATTCCAAATCCAGCTGAATTTGACCGAATAACGGCTTCTGAGTCCGTTAAAAGAGTGTCTACCGCCGGGGACGGGCGCGGTATGTGTTGTTGTCGTGTTTGTGATTGAGGGTTGCGGGGCTTGCGGACTGCAGATTACGAGGAGGGTGCTTGGCGGGGCTGGCTGATGGTGGGATTCATGGTACTTTGACTAGTTAGCTTACTATTGGTGGGATTCAGGTACTTTAACTAGTTAGCTGCTTTTGGTGGGTTCATGTACTTTGACTAGTTAGCTACTTTTGGTGGGATTCATGGTACTTTGACTAGTTAGCTACTTTTGGTGGGATTCATGGTACTTTGACTAGTTTGCTGCTTTTGGTGKGATTCAGGTACTTTAACTAGTTAGTTACTATTGGTGGGTTTCATTCTGAGCGCTAACGGACTGAGGTAACTCTATTTGCTGATTTTGGGATAGGATTTTCATCTAACGGACTCAGGAGCCGCTAATCGCCCTGAATCTGCTTAAAACAGCAATAAATCAATAGATAACGGCTCCTCAGTCCGTTAGATTCCAAATCCAGCTGGATTGGGTAGAATAACGGCTTCTGAGTCCGTTAAAAGAGTGTCTACCGCTGGGGGAGGGGGCGCGRCACATGTGGTTGTCGTGTTTGTGATTTTTGGGTTGTGGTTGTGGTCGGCGGTTGCGGCTAGGGTCGGCGGTTGCGGTCGCGACTTCGGTCACGGTCTGCGTTGCGATTGCGGCTGCACTTGTGGTTGCGATTGCATTCTGCGTTGCGATTCCACTTGCGGTCTGCGTTGCACTTGCGATTTCGCTTGCGAATGCATTCTGCATTACGCTCACGTTCTGCATTGTGACCGCGATCACGGTCACAACTGCACCCCAGAGCTTGCGCTCACGCCCGGCGCAAGGCTCAGCCTCCCCATACCCTCTCACCTCCCCCAAAAACACAAAAAAACCTACCCCGGCATCACGCCGAGATAGGTACATCTTCATTTCACCGCAGGAAGAATCACTTTAAAGGTGGTTCCCTCTCCCACGACACTATGCACTTCGATCAATCCACCATGGAGCTGAACAATCGAATGAGTGATAGATAAGCCCAGACCGGCGCCGCCGCTACGTCTTGCACGCGAGGTATCGATGCGGTAAAACCGGTCAAACAGATGAGGAAGATGCTCGGGCCCAATCCCCTCTCCGTTATCATGGATCGCAATTTCCACGCCAGTTGGCGTTTGCGCCAGCGTAAGCCCGACTTGCCCGGTCAACGGGTGCGTATGCTGAACGGCATTGTGGAACAGGTTAAGCACAACCTGCTTGATTTTATCCGGATCATACAGACATCGGGTCTGAGGCGCCAGGTGGAAGCTAACTTTCCTGTCTCCTGCAAGAAGACGAAGCTGAGGCTCCATCTCATGCAGCATCTCATCAAGCACTCCTTCCGTCTTCTGAAAAGAGGGAGAACGATCAAGCCGCGCCAGCAGAAGGAGATCCTCGACAAGCTTATTAATTCTCACGGACTCGCCGTGCATGCTTTTCAATGCTTTCAGCAATGGCTCTGGCTGTTGATACGCTCCGCGAAGCAACACCTCCAGGAAGCCGTGTATGGACGTGAGCGGTGTGCGAAGCTCATGGGAAGCATCTGCCGCAAAACGGCGCATCTGCTCTTTCGCTTCCTTTTCCGCCTCAAAAGAAACCTCTAACCGTTCTAGCATCCCATTAAATGAGGCGGCCAGACGATCCATTTCCACCTGTCCTTGATGTGCGGGGAACCGTTCGTTGAGATTACCTGCATCAATCTGCTTGACTGTATCCACCATGTTGGAGAGCGGAACCAACGTTCGGCGTAAGACAGGAAGGAAGCCCAGGAGACCAATCACCATCGCTAACAAAGATAGAAAAATAAAAGTAAGCAGCTGCTGCACCAAGACATCCCGAATCGGTGCAACGCTGATGCTGGCTTGAATAATGCCCTGAAAGCTCGGCCCGCCGGGACCCCCCCGGGATCGTTCAGGCTCTCCGCCAATCTGATGAAAAACCACTAGCTGATCATTACCGCTTTCATCTTTGATGATGCGGTGCTCCAGCTTCATTTTTTTCTTTGCCAGGAGACTGAGGTATTCCTCTTGGCTTAGCTTTGGCGTTGGCTGCCCAAAAGGTGAGGAGATCAGCTTATAATTTCCTTTGTCATCAATAAAAGCAATTGATAATTCCGATACGAAAATTCGCTCCTGCTCACCCGTAAAACCAGGTCGGTTATCGCGGTTTGAGGGAAACACAGGATTTTGCCCGTCTCCAGCTCCCAAACCCAAACGAAGCATATTCGGGGGCAGCGCAGCAAGCTGATTGCGGATTGTCTCCGCTTTATTTTGATACATGAACCGCTGCATAACTACATACTGAAACACACCAATAAGCAGCAGCAACACAGACAGCACCAGTAAGGTTCTAGAAAGCAGTTGAAATTTCAGGGAGCCCGTCACAAAAAGATCGGCAAAGCGGCCCTTCCTTTTCATGTCAAATCCATCCGGTAGCCGGCCCCGCGAATCGTTCGAATCAGCTTATGTTCCTTATCGTTCAGCTTATCGCGCAGCGACCGAATGTACACCTCCACGATGTTTTCTTCGCCGCCAAAATCATAACCCCAAACTTTATCGAGAATCATCGATTTACTAAGCACAAGCCCATGATTAATCGCCATAAATTTGAGCAGCTCATACTCGGTTGGGGATAACTCCAGCACTTTGTCATGCAGGCTAATCTCCTTGCGCCGGTCATCCATGCGAAGCGGTCCAATCACAACCTCACCGAACAAGTTTGGAAAATGATTGCGTATCCGC
The DNA here is from genome assembly GCF_056398785.1 of Paenibacillus sp. 01T422. Classification (NCBI taxonomy): domain Bacteria; kingdom Bacillati; phylum Bacillota; class Bacilli; order Caryophanales; family Paenibacillaceae; genus Paenibacillus; species Paenibacillus sp. 01T422. Next base: position 7,752 of record NZ_JBFTQB010000035.1, read on the forward strand.
GCATAAATGCGGGCAAGCAGCTCTTCAAAGCTGAACGGTTTGATCATATAATCGTCCGCGCCGATGGTAAGTCCTTTAACCCGGTCATCGATTTCATCCTTGGCTGTCAGCATGATGACGGCGACATTTTCCGTCTTTTTGATCATACGACAGACTTCGAATCCATCCATTCCCGGCATCATCACATCCAAAATCGCGATATGCGGCTGAAATTTATTGCAAGTCGTGATGGCGGAAAGCCCATCCGTTGCGGTCATAACCTCGAAGCCTTCATTCGTCAGGCCTAATTCTAAAAATTCCAAAATATGAGGCTCGTCATCTACGAGCAGAATTTTGATTCCTTTTAACTGGCGCATGGGTTGTTCCTCCCGGGTTCGATTCGATATAGACATTTTCTATAGTCAGTATCCCATATCCTGCCTAAAAGCAACCTGAGCAAAAGCTGAAAGGTTGCTGAATACTTTTGACACCAGACCCCCAATCCGCATGAATCTGAACTTTTCAGTAATTTTTCAGCTAACTATCAATTGAATCTCAGGTAACACTTCTATAATTAAACCATCAACGTAAGGACACCAAAGAAAAGAGGAAACACTTATGGAGCCATTAGCCCCCTTCTTCCATTCGTTTCATTTCCAATCGCTCAGATCTGAGATCGAATTATTGCTCCGCTGTGACGATCAAGAGCGTTCGCTCATTACTAAATTAACTGATGATTGGTTTCGCAATGTCGACAAGCGTTTCAGCCCCGCTCTTGCTGACAGTGAAATCTCTCTACTAAATACATTGGCCGGGGAAAATTGTATGGTTTCTAATACGATGCTAGAGGTACTATTTTTAGCTGAAATGTACCAAGCTGTAACCGATGGCTATTACAATCCGCTCCATGCGAAAGGTGTGCAGGCCGCGGCCCTTTTGGAATGGGAAGTAGATCCCTCAATGAAATCGATTAAGCTACCACACAACGCCAACATTCATTTGAGAGGACTGGAACAGGGCTGGGCGGTGAAACGATTTGCTGAGTATATGCAGAAAAATCTTTCCTTGGAACAAGGCCTAATCCTTGCGGGAGGAGAGATCACCGTTTGGGGACGAAGCACGCGGGGGGTAGATCCTTGGATTATCGGTATTCAAAATCCCTGGCACGCCAACGCCAAACTAGGCGCTATCGCTTTACCCGAGGGCTCCCTTTCTACGTACAGTCAATTCGAAGATCCGGATGCAGGCTCCGCTCATGATGTCGTGCAGTGCACGGTTGCCGGTCTAGATCTTGTAGAATGCCAAGTTTGGGCTAGGACGCTTGCGAAACTTGGTGTTGATGAAGGGCTAGCGCTGCTGGCTAAGCGCACCTCCGTATGTGAAGCGGTCGTGATCACCGCCGAACAGGAGCTTCACTATTTCGGGAAAAAAGCCTCGCTCCATCGAAGATGGCTGGATATGCGAATCGACCATTATCACTTCCAGGATCGGGTATCTTAAGTAGTTGGAACCTTTATCCACAAACTTGCGCACATTATCCACATATTCCAGATGATTTACCCACAAAGATGATTATTTTATTCACAAGTTATCCACAGGTTGTTAGTAAGAACGAAAACATGATACAATTTTTCAAAAATGAACTAGAGGTAACGGTATGAAGTATGATGTCATTGTCATCGGTGGAGGCTCGGCTGGCCTCATGGCCAGTATTGCCGCAAGCCGTCAAGGCGCGAAGGTTCTCCTTCTCGACAAAGGGGATAAGCTCGGCCGCAAACTTGGCATCTCCGGGGGCGGCAGGTGCAACGTAACGAATAACAAAGAAATGGATGAGCTTATTCAGCATATCCCGGGCAACGGGCGCTTCCTATATAGTGCTTTGACGCAGTTCGGCAACAAGCACATTATTGATTTTTTTGAGAGTCTCGGTATCCGTCTAAAAGAGGAGGATAACGGACGTATGTTTCCCGTCAGCGACAAGGCCAAAACCGTCGTAGACGCGTTGGTCGGCCAAGTTCGCAAGCAGGGCGTGGAGATCCGGACGAACAGTCCGGTCAAAAGGGTCCTGTTCCAGGACGGCAGCGTCCAAGGCGTCCAGCTCCACTCCGGCGAGAAGATGGACAGCCGTGCTGTCATCATCGCCTCGGGCGGATGCTCCGTTCCGCATACCGGCTCCACGGGAGACGGTTATGCGTGGGCTGAGGCGGGCGGGCATACGATCACGCAGCTTTTTCCGACCGAGGTGCCGCTAACCTCGAAGGAGGCTTGGATCCGCAGCCGCGAGCTGCAGGGGCTTTCTCTGCGGGACGTGACACTTTCCGTGTGGAACGCCAAAGGTAAAGCTGTCATCTCCCACCGCGGGGACATGCTGTTCACGCACTTCGGGCTTTCAGGCCCAATTGCCCTGCGCTGCAGCCAGTTCGTCGTCAAGGAACTAGCCAAAACCGAGCGCAGGGAAGTGCTGCTCACCGTAGATCTCTTCCCTGATCTGAGCATGGATGAGCTGTACAGAGAAAGCATGGCACTCACGAAAGCTGATGCCAAGAAAGCAATCAAAAACGTGCTGAAGCCTCTCCTCTCCGAGCGTCTCATTCCTATGCTGCTGGAGCGATCCGGTCTGGACGATCAGCTTACGCACGACAATATTCCGAAGCAGAAATGGCTCGATATGTGCAAGCTCATGAAGGCTTTTCCCGTGCACATACACGGGACGCTTTCCATTGAAGAAGCCTTCGTCACAGGCGGCGGCGTGCATCTCAAAGAAGTCGACCCCAGCACGATGGAGTCGAAGTTAGTGAATGGACTTTACTTCTGCGGAGAAGTCCTTGATATTCACGGCTATACAGGCGGTTATAACATCACCGCTGCTTTCTCTACTGGCTTTATGGCCGGCCAAAGCGCCGCACAGCAGTAGGTGCTTGTGTGCCGATCCGGCATGAGGACGCACGTAAGCTACCACTACGCTTATCAATAACGCCGATTACTCCTGCTATTTTCCGCTATTGCTCCACTTTTGCAGCAGTAACTGGCATTTCTACCGCTAATATTGGCATATCTAGCTGGTTTCGGGTAGCCGTCGGCAATTTAGCTGGAGCTTCTACCGCTATTTCGCTCCCTGCCACTCAGCAGCGCAGATTAACGGTAATTAACGCAGTTAATTACCATATCAAGCCATACCCGAAATAACGGGAAGCCCCTTCCCCGTTCATACATCCAACTAAAAAGGACCCGCATCCCATGGATGCAGGTCCTTCATCTTTTCACATAAGATTAAGCTGTTGCCGCTTCGAGGTCATCTTCCTCGTCACGATCAAATGATGCGCGGTCGAATTCGCCCTCGGACTCAGCTACAAGCAACGCTGTAACTGTTGTACCTGTTGCGTTAACTGCTGTACGACCCATGTCGATCAGCGCCTCAACACCAAGCACAAGACCCATACCTTCCAAAGGCAAACCAAGAGCTGTCAATACAACTGTCGTCGAAATCGCAGCAGGTCCCGGAACACCGGCTACACCAATGGAGGAAATGACGCTTACTAAGATAAGGATGAAATAGTCAGATCCGCTAAGCGGAAGATTGTAAACCTTGGCTACGAAAATCGCTACAACCGCTGGCCACACACCACCGCAACCGTTGAAGTTCATTGTAGCGCCAAGTGGTGCTACGAAGCTGGCAATACGCGGTGAAATGCGTAGACGCTTCGTGATAACTTCCAAGTTCACTGGCAGTGTCGCATAGCTGCTCCGTGTTGTAAATGCTACAGCGATCGTCGGATACGCTTTTTTGAAAAACTTAATAGGGTTAACTTTTGCTACCAGAAGGACTAAACCACCGAAAATCAATACGAAGTGAATGATAAGTGCTACATAAGAAGTTAAGATAATTTTGGCAAGTGGAGCAAGGGTATCTAGGCCATATTTCGCCGCCATACCAGCGATCAATGCATACACACCATAAGGTGTCAGACGAATAACATACTTAACTACTTGGTGAATCACAGCGGTTGCTGATGTAATAAACGATTTAACAGCTGCTACGCTCTCTGGCTTCTTGGAACCAACGTGTACAATGGCTACAGCCACGAAGATTGCGAAGATCAGAACGGGTACAACCTTACCAGTTGCCATATCATTAATCGGGTTGGACGGTACCAAGTCCAGAATAACTTGAGAGAACGTCGGAATTTCTTTTGCTTTAAAATCTTTCGGTACAGCCTGTGCAATCCCATTCCCCGGATCGAATGCCAGCGCAATAAGTAAACCAATCACGGATGCGATCCCTGTTGTCAGCAAAAACCAGCCGATCGTTTTCAAACCTAATTTACGAAGCTGACCTAGACTGGATAAAGAGGAAATACTGTTAATAACTAAGATAAGGACCAGAGGCATAACGAGCATTTTGATCAAGTTAACATAAATGGTTCCGATCGTGCTTACACTCTTGAACTCCAAATGCAATTGGTTAAACGCTACACCGGCTACTAGACCAAGACCTAACCCGATGAAAACGCGGTTACCGAAGCTTACTCTTTTTCTCCCCAAGAAAACGAGCAAACCAATAATTAATATTGATACGACTAAGCTGACCCAGTTCGATGACAATGCGGTGACTAGGTTATTTTTCACTAGAACCATCTCCTTAATTCCTACGATCTTACTTGGTTTAATGGAATTAGAATATGACATTAGAAGTTACATGTCAATGGTTAATTTAAAAAAACATAAAAAAACCGAACTTTACGCTCGTAAACACGAGGTAAAATGCGGTTTTTTTGCACAATATTTAGGAAATAACGAACGAAATTTACATTATATGACTAAATGGGACTGCCCCTTCTACTTTACTGCTGACTCACGATCCAGCGCGACATGACAAACTCGTCTCAGATCCGAATGCCGGCGCTGAAGTGATTATAGTCGTCAGAGGACGGGTCAAAAGCCGCCTCTTCCTCGCTCGGCACGGCATCAGTATCTCCCGATGATGAGGCGTAGTTGTCAGGCCAATCCTCATTCACGGTGTGAGCCGGGATGCGGATGGAGCCCTCCAGATCATACGCCATAGCGAAGGTATCCGGCTCGGACTGCGTAGGCTGCCGTTCCACTAGGCGGCCACCGTGTGACTGCGCGATTTCGAGCGCTGAGGTCATTTCCTGGTCGTCGAGATGGATGTGCAGCGTCGTCCGTTCTCCTTCCAGCAGCTCCGGCTTGTAGCCAAGCTCCTCCAGTGTATCCAGTGCAAGCAGCGCATCCCGCTCCTTCTCAAAACCAAAAAAGATAGGAACAAAGTTCTTCATCGCATAGCATCCTTTCTTCCTCCAAATGAAAAGTCTGCCATTAGCTTCTGCAACTTGTTCCCTGGCTATTCTACTTCATCGCTTCCTGCACGATTTGGAGCAGCTCCGCATGGTATTCTGGCACTGCGGCAACGATATAAGCCGCTCTCCCGTGCCCAGATCCAGCTCCACTAAGCCCAACTTGACCATTTGCATTTCCCTCCGTACTTGCCTTTGTACTCGCCCCTGTACTCGTGTCCGTACTTGCCTCCGTACCTGCCCCCATACTCTCCCCGGCAACAGCCTCCATGCCGCCCAGCAGCGCAAGCGGATTACCGTCAAAATCCGTCACCTTCACGCCCGCCTCCTGGGCTAACAGCAATCCCGCGTACAAATCCTCCCCTTCGGAGTTGTACAGGACAATGCCATGCAGGTCTCCTCTGGCAAGCATCGCCCAAGTCAAAGACGGCGCCCACATGCGCAGCACTCTTTTCACCGAATGCTCGAGATGATGCCGGAGCCCTAGCGCCCCCTGATCATTTTTGCCCACAGCATGGCCTTGAATCCATGAAATGGTGGATTTGACGAGCGCTCCGCTGGGCTTCGCCGCAAGCTTCCTGCCATCCTGCCAAGCGCCTTCCCCTTGCAAGGCAGCATAATTAAGCCCGAGCGCCGAATCATGGATCACGCCGAGGACAATCCGGCCCCGATAGCTTAATGAAATGGAAACTCCGTAAAGTGGTATCCCTAGTGCGAAATTATTCGTTCCATCCAAGGGATCAACGTGCCAGACCCATTCGCTCGCCACACCGCCTTCACCAGCTTCTTCACTATAGATACGATGGGTTGGAAATACCGCCATGATCTCATCAACAATGAGGCGATCCGCTTTCACATCAACCTCGGTCACCAAATCACCACGCTCATCCTTATGCTGAATCTTCAAGTTACTGCCAAAGTGCTCTCTGGCCAACTCTCCGGCTCTGGACGCTGCTTTCACTGCAACTTCTCTCGCTAATGTCCACTCGTTACGATTCATGTCCCTAGCCCCTTTGTACTAACATTCGTTGATGCAACCATTTTACCATATGATCCCTACGAAAGTTGTCCTATGTGAAGCCTCCTACATTGACAAGCTACCTCTTAATAAGTGATAATATAGCAAAATCTTAAGCGATATGAGCAGTCGAAAGGGGCATTACGAGCATGGTAAAGCATCATCAACACAAGATTTTGGATTGTACGATTCGGGACGGCGGTTTGGTGAACGATTGGGATTTTAGCGTGGAGTTTGTCCAAGACATGTATCGCGGCTTAAGTGCAGCCGGCGTAGAGTATATGGAGATTGGCTACAAGAACTCGGAGAAACTGCTGAAAGGCGGAGCATCCGGTCCATGGAGATTTTTGAATGAGACTTTCCTACGTGATGTCATTACTAAAAAGACAGATACTAAGCTATCTGCACTCGTAGATATCGGCCGTGTCGATGAGAAAGACATTTTACCCCGTGAAGACAGCTTACTTGATCTGATCCGTGT
>NZ_JBFTQB010000036.1:0-14517 GCF_056398785.1 Paenibacillus sp. 01T422
CGACCACATAGCGCGGAATAACGGTAGATTTTCCATCTATTGCTGCTAACGCGCCTAAATGGAGCGCAACCTGGAACACAACTTGGAACGGGGCATCTGAGTAGATAGGTTACTTGTAATTAACGCCGATTACTCCTGTTACTTTCGGGTGCTGATCGACTATTTCGCATTTAGCTCCAGTTTCTGCTGTTAATATCTGCGCATCGAGCAGATATCGAGTAGCTACCGCTGATTTAGAAGGAGTTTCCACCGTTAATCTGCTTCCTGCGACCACATAGCGCGGAATAACGGTAGATTTTCCATCTACTGCTGCTAACGCGCCTAAATGGAGCGCAACCTGGAACACAACTTGGAACGGGGCATCTGAGTAGATAGGTTACTTGTAATTAACGCCGATTACTGCTGCTACTTTCTGCTGTTGATCGACTATTTTGCATTTAGCTCCAGTTTCTGTTGTTAATATCTGCACATCGAGCAGATTTCGGGTAGCTACCGCTGATTTAGATGTAGTTTCCACCGTTAATCTGCCTTCCTGCGACCAAACAGCGCGGAATAACGGTAGATTTTCCATCTATTGCTGCTGAATGAACCGCCTGCAATGAGGATCCCTTGAGAACTGGGCACAGGAGCAGGCGGCCCTTACCGTAAAACACGTAAAAAGCCTTCCCATTAGGAAGGCTTTTTACCTATCAAAGCGAGCTAACCTGACTGAATTGGTTCGCATACAATTCATAATAATGCCCGCGGAGCGCAAGCAGCTCTTCATGCGTGCCCCGTTCCACGATCTCGCCGCCGTGGATGACGAGAATCGCACTCGCTTCGCGAATCGTGCTAAGCCTGTGGGCGATCACGAAGCTCGTGCGCCCCTTCATCAGAACGCCCATCGCCTGCTGAATGTGCAGCTCGGTGCGCGTGTCGACGGAGCTCGTCGCCTCGTCGAGCACCAGGATCGCGGGGTCGGCGAGAATCGCCCGCGCGATAGTGAGCAGCTGCCGCTGGCCCTGACTCAGGTTGCCGCCTCCGGCGGTCAACATGGCGTCATAGCCGTTAGGCAGCTTGCGAATGAACCCGTCCGCGTTGGCAAGCCTCGCGGCGGTTTCCACTTCTTCGTCCGTCGCGTCCAGACGGCCGAAGCGGATATTTTCTCGGATCGTATCCGAGAAAAGGTACACATCCTGCAGCACGATGCCAAGGTGGCTGCGCAGACTGTCTTTGTCGAGGCTGCGAATATCGCGGCCATCGATGGTGATGGAGCCTTCGCCGACATCGTAGAAGCGGGTCAGCAGGTTGATGATCGTCGTTTTGCCGGCGCCYGTCGGGCCAACCAAGGCGATTAAATCGCCGGGCTCCGCGGCGAATGTGACATCGTTCAGCGTAGGCACATCGTCAGTGTAGCGGAAGGAGACATTTTGAAAGACGACCTCGCCCTTAACCTCCGTTAGCTCTACAGCATTCCCCACAGGATCGTATTCCGTCTCGCGATCCATCACTTCAAACACACGCTCCGCTCCCGCGATACCGGACTGAATCATATTATATTGATTCGCGAGATCGTTGATGGGGCGGCTGAACTGCCTGGAATAGTTGAGGAAACTGATAATAACGCCAACCATCGTCCAACCTTTGAGCACCATCCAGCCGCCAATGGCAGCCAGCATGATGAAGCTGAAATGATTGATCATATTCATGCTAGGCCCCATCATGCCCGAGAGCTGCTGAGCGCCAGTACCAGCAGAACGTAGCTGCTTGTTAATCGTATCGAGCTGGCGGACTGTCGCGGCTTCACGGCGAAACGTTTTGACGACCTTTTGCCCAGAAATGCTTTCCTCGATTAGGCCATTGAGCTCGCCGAGCCGCTGCTGCTGCTCTTTGAATAGACGCTGGGTATGCCTCGTAATCTGCTTCGTTGTGAATAGAACGACTGGAACCGTAATCAAGGTGATGAGAGTAAGCCAAATATTCAAAGTAATCATCATAATAAAAGAGCCGGCAATCATAACGATACTTGTAATGATCTGCGTCAAATTCTGACTGAGCGTGGTTGCTACGTTATCGACGTCATTCGTCGTGCGGCTCATAAGTTCACCATGAGAGGTCTTGTCAAAATAACTAATCGGCAGCTTGTGCAGGTGGCGAAACAGATCCTGCCTCATTTCCCACACCGTCCGCTGAGAGACTCCCGCCATGACATACGATTGAATCCATGTAGCCGCTCCGCTGAACAAATAACAGCCAAGCAAAAGGAGGCAGAGTCCAAGCAGTCCGCTGCTGTCCCGCGGTACGATGTAATCATCGATTGCAACGCCTATCAAATAAGGTCCGAGCAGCGCAAGGCCGCTGCCGAGGATGGTAAGGATAATAACAGTGAGCAAGCCAGTGCGTTGATGCTGGAGATAACCCCACATCCGCAGGAGGGTTGCACCGATATGTTTGGCGCGCGGCTTGCGTGGCGGTGTCTGCTTTTTAGCCATGAAGGGCAGTCTCCTTTCCTTGCTGCGAGCGGAAAATGTCTTGATAGATAGCGCTTGTCGCAAGCAGCTCCTCATGAGTTCCACGTGCGGCGATGCGTCCCTCATCCAGAATAAGAATTTGATCGGCGTGCAGCACCGATGAGACGCGCTGCGCAATAATGATCCGCGTGCTGCCAGCCATCAACTGCTGCAGGGAACGCTGGATGCGTTTCTCCGTGCCAAGATCGATGGCACTGGTGCTGTCATCCAGTACAAGTAGCGGGGAGCGCAGGAGCAGGGCTCGGGCAATCGCTATGCGTTGTTTTTGACCGCCGGACAGATTGACACCGCGCTGTCCCAGCTTCGCCTCGTATCCCTCAGGCAGCCGGCGAATGAAGCTATCCGCTTCCGCTGCCTTGGCGGCTTCCTCGATCTCGGCCTCAGTGGCCCCTGGCCTGCCGAAAAGAAGGTTCTCACGAATCGAACCGCTGAACAAGATAGACTGTTGCAGTACGAATCCGATCTGACCGCGCAGCTGTTCGACGGGCATTTCCTTAATATCAACGCCGCCTAGAAGAATGCGGCCATTTGTTGTGTCATAGAGCCGTGGAATCAAGCTGACGAGCGTGGACTTGCCGGAGCCGGTCGCCCCAAGAATGCCTATCGTTTGGCCAGGCAGCGCTTTGAAAGAGATGCCCTCAAGGACAGGCTGGTCAGGAGCTGAATCATACACGAAGGAGACATTCTCAAATTCCAACTCACAGCCTAGATTAGGTGAATTCTTCTCCCTATGTACTTCAGCTTCAATCCGCTCCTGCACGGGTTCATTCATATCCGGTTCGGTATCCAATACCTCGCGGATTCGCTCGCCAGAAACTTGGGCGCGGGAAATATTCATGAGCGTATTGCTAATTGAAACCAGCGAAAAGAGCACTTGCGTGATATAGATGATAAAAGCAGCCAAATCACCAATTGCCATAGAGCCGCTCCAGGTCTGTCCGCCGCCGAACCATAGGACTGCCACAATGCTTATGTTCAAAATCAATGTCATCAGCGGTCCGCTTGTAGCCAGAGCTCGGGCAGAGCTGAGACTTGCGTCCAGTAGGGCAGTATTTGCTTTGCCGAAGCGGGTTCGCTCGAAAGCGGCACGAACGAAAGCTTTGATCACCCGAATGCCTGAGGTGCTTTCCTGCATAACGGTGTTAACGCGATCGAGCCTCGCCTGCATTAGCCGAAAAAGTGGTGTAGAGCGTTTCATTAGCACATATAAAATAAGAAATTGAATCGGGACGACGGCCAGTAAAATTAAAGAAAGCCGTGGCGAAATAACAATCGCCATAATGATGCTGCCAATAAGCAGCGAAGTCTCGCGCACAAATTGACGGAGTAAAATTTGCAGGATGTTCAGCATTTGCATCACATCGCCGGTCAAACGAGTAATCAGCGATCCAGTTGAAAAAGTATCCAACTGCCGGAACGAGAAGGACTGCACCTTCTCAAATACGCTGAGCCGTAGGTCAGCACCGAAATTCTGTGCAGCTTTCACTGTAAAGAACGTACAGCCCACTCCACCGATAAGGCCGACGAAGGCAACGCCCAACATGTGCAGGCCGGTTGACCAAACCAGCGCGAGATTACCCTCGGCAACGCCGTGATTCACAATTATCGCCATGAGGCGGGGCTGAGCTAGATCCATGCAGACCTCCATCACCATCAGCAAGGGGGCAAGCAGGGTGATCAGCCAGTAAGGTTTAACAAATGATCGTAGTTTCCACATCGCAAGAAGTCCTTTCTTTTGTTTGGTGGCTAACTAATTTCCTTCCTCTTTCGGACGCAGATTCTCCTGCATTTGCAGCAAAAGACGCCGAAATAAGAGGATTTCCTCGGGCAGAAAATGCGAAAAGGTCAATTCATCCGTCGCCTTAATGGCTTCCTTGACATGGACGGTGACTTCCCTGCCTTTATCGGTTAAATAAACGCGTGTAACTCGCTGATCCGTTGGGTCAGGCCGGCGTTCTACAAGGCCTGTTTTCTCCATGCGGTCCACCATAACCGTTAGTGTTGCGGGCTTATTGTGAATGCGCTCGGCAAGCTCGCGCTGACTGATTCCGTCTTCAGCGGACAAGGCAAGGAGCAGAGGTGGTTGACCGGGATAAACGTCATACGGATGAATGATTTGATCGATCGTACGGCGGTGCATTTTCAGCAAATGAGACATCATATGTGTGAGAGATTCGGGATTAGGGTGACGCGACAACGGATATCCTCCTTTTTGTTAGGTGACTAATTAATATCTTAGATACGTATCTCGATCCTGTCAATACACGATTTCACTTCATCGTTCCTTGTAAAATGCTCTTTGCACGGCTCCACGCTTTTCAGGTATTGTATAGATAACGGATAAAGGAGAGTGGAAGGAATGACCGCTGCTATTATTTTGGGCGTAATTGCCCTTGTTATCATACTTGGAGCAACGTTCTGGGTAACGCGGAAGGCGTACTCCCGCAGATGGGATGAAGAGGAGCACGATTGAGGGAGAGCGGCGCGTGCGCGTGTCCTCCCACTAGTCAGGTATGCGCTTTCTTGCTATGATTGAAGCAGCAAACATAAAGGTGGCTGGCCGATGAACCGAATGGAGGCCGAATTCAGTAACCTGGTCAAGGCTTATCGCAAAAGGCATATGGGCAAAGGGCCGGAGCGCGTGACGACGACTTTTTGCAAGTGCTGGGCGATCTGCGAAATGGCTGGAAACTTATCACCAGTGGAGAAGTTTATGGCGAAGACGGGCGATGGCAGACAAATGCTCCGCACGGCTCGCACGGAAATGGTCAAAGAGATGTATCGTGATCATCCCCCTGTGGAGATGGAAGAGCTGCTTGGCGCGAAATTCGTCCAACTGTTCGTTGACATCGACATTGAGCAGGACTTGGGGATGTCGGTATTCGTTTTTGATCAGGATTTGGAGAAAAAGTTTGGAGGGAAGTAGGCTGTGGTTGTCATGGGGAGCTTTGTCTGGCCGCCGACCGCCGACCGCAGACCGCAAATACCAAAGCTGTACAATCATGTAAAAAGTGCATCAAAACATCGCAATTTTGCGATTTTGAGAGTGAATCGTGTATTTTGTACAGCAAAATTACGGACTATAGCCCCAAATAGAGCTTCATCCCCAATTTTGCTGTACTTTTTGCAGGATTCAATGTAAGTAATACGTTGTCAGCATGAATTTGCTGTACTTTATGCAGTTTGGGAGCGTGACTTCCATACATGGGCACCGCCAAACGCCCGCCAATGCAGACTCAAACACAAAGGCAAACATGCCTCCTAAGGCAAAATTAGCTAAGAATGACATTTACATAATATAGGTGCTTGGCACTTGGTAGCGAACCTGCCGGAGACTAACCACTGTAGAACATCGCTTGTGACTTTCTTGAAAAGGAGGCTTGCAGGGCGTGTTTTGCGGTGGTTTTTTGCATCATACCAATCCAATAACGCGATAAAGGAGCTGTTCCAAATGGGAAAAACGAAGCACACCGGGCCAATCAAGCTGCCCGCAAAACCCGATCCGAAGCTATGGGTCAGTAAAGTGCCGTTCGGGCTAGGTAAAGTAAAGCCGCAGCATATTCGGGAAACAGCCAAAATCGCCTGGCAGAATCGCGATAATCTCCCCTATGCCTATCGGATATTGACGCAAGGGGTATGCGATGGCTGCGCACTAGGCGTGTCGGGGCTGTACGACCAGACGCTGGCGGGACCGCACCTCTGCACGACACGGCTGAACGTGCTTCGGCTGAATACGATGCCGGCGATTCGCGAGGAGCTGCTCCATGCCGACATCGACGAGCTGAGCCGCATGAGCAGCACGGAGCTAAGGCAGCTCGGGCGTATTCCCTACCCGCTCATACGCCGGCATGGGGAGCGGAAATTCAGCCGCGCCACCTGGGATGAGGCGCTGGACACCATCGCGGCGAAGGCACGGGCGATTGACCCGAAGGGGATGGCTTTTTATCTGACGGCCAGGGGAATCACGAACGAGTCATATTATGCGGCAGCCAAGGTGGCGAGGCTCCTTGGCACGAACAACATCGACAATGCGTCGCGCATTTGTCACTCGCCGTCGAAGACGGCCTTGAAGCGCTCCGTCGGCGTCGGTGCTTCGACTTGTAATTACAAGGACTGGATCGGGACGGATGTCCTTGTGTTCTGGGGCAGTGTGGCCGCGAACAATCAGCCGGTCTCGACGAAGTATATGTATGCGGCCAAACGCAAAGGGACGAAAATCATTGTCATTAACCCGTACTACGAGCCCTCCATGGAGCAGTACTGGATCCCTTCCATTCCCGAATCCGCGTTATTCGGGACCAAACTCGCCGACGATGTGTACCAAGTGAACATCGGCGGAGACATTGCCTTCATGAACGGCGTCATGAAGGTCTGGTTCGAGATGGAGGAGGCCGTGCCCGGCTCCGCCATCGACCATGCGTTCGTGCAGGCGCACACGAACGGCTACGAGCAGCTGCGCGCTCACGCGGCGCAGCAGGACTGGACGACGCTGGAGCAGTCGTCCGGACTTACCCGCGAACGCATGCGCGAGTTCGCTGAACTGCTGGCGCGTGCCGCCTCCGCGGTATTCGTGTGGAGCATGGGGCTCACACAGCACCGTTTCGGCACGGACAACATCTCGCAGGTGGCGAATCTCGCCCTCCTGCGAGGATTCCTCGGCCGCAAGCACTGTGGGCTGATGCCCATCCGCGGCCACAGCGGCGTGCAAGGCTCCGGCGAAATGGGCGCGGACCCCTTCTCCTTGCCCGGCGGTGACATGAGCAGCGCCGCCGACCGCAAGCGCATCGAGCAGCTCTGGGGCTTCGCGCTGCCAGGCTGGCAGGGTGACATCGTCGGTGTCACCCTGGAGAACGCGCTCCTGCCTGAGGAGCAGGAGCGGAAGCTCCGGTTGTTTTACACGTCCGGAGGCAACTTCCTGGAGACGATGCCTGACCCGGCATTCGTCCGCGAAGCCCTAACTGCGGTCGATGTCCGTGTTCACCAGGACATCATCCTCAATACCTCCACGCTGCTGGATGCGCGGGAGGCTGTGGTGGTGCTGCCCGCGATGACGCGCTACGAGCAGCCTGGGGGAGGCACATCCACCTCGACGGAGCGGATGGTGTACTTCTCGCCCGAGATCGCCGGCCCGCGGATCGGCGAAGCTCGCGCGGAGTGGGAGATCTACGCCGATCTGGCCCGCCGTGTGAAGCCCGAGGCAGCCGCGCAGCATCTCGGCTGTGGCAGCGCCGCCGCCATTCGCGAGGAGATCGCTCTGACGGCGCCGAGCTACAACGGCATTCAGCACCTGCATGGGCGCGGTGATGTGTTTCAATACGGCGGCGCGTGGCTGTGCGAGGACGGCGTCTGTCCGACGCCGGATGGCCGCGGCGCGCTGCTGCCGATCGAGCTTCCACAGCTGCGGAAGCCGGAGGGGCACTTTGCCGTGACGACGCGGCGCGGCAAGCAGTTCAACTCGATGATCTACAGCGACATCGATCCGTTCAATGATGCGGATCGCTACGATGTGCTGATCCATCCCGGGGATGCGGCTCCCCTTGCGCTAAGCGAAGGGGAGGCGATTGTAGTCTACAACCGGTTCGGCAGCATGCACGGCCGGGTCAAATTTGCCGAGATCAAAACCGGTAATATTGAAGTCCACTGGCCAGAGGGGAACAGCTTGATCCCGAAAGGTGTTTACGAGCCACATGCCGGCATCCCGGAATACAATACAGCGGTTATCGTGGAGAAGGCAGAAACATACCATGCCCACAAAGACACGCGATACGTCGAGAAACGGATTGAAGAGCTGGAGATTGAAGCGGGGTGAAGACGATGGATAACGAACAGGATCAGGTTGAGTCTGCGTCTGTTAACCCTGCTGGGTCTGCAGAATCCGGGCTGCCTTCAACGACAACTTGGAACATTTACCGCTATAACGGCAAGGAGATTCTCCCTCAAGAGGACACGATCGCGACAGAGGCGCCGTTAACAATCAAGGTGGATGGCGAAGAGTTCGCAACCCTTGTGTACACACCAACGGATGCGGTTGATTTGGTTACTGGCTTTCTTGCTTCTGAGGGACTCATTCGATTCGTTGATCAGATCGAGTCCCTGACGTTGGAGGAGGACCGCGGCTTCGCATATGTGAAGTTGCGGCATCTGCACCAGCTAAGTCAGCAGATGGTGTCCAAACGGTTCATCGGCTCCTGCTGCGGCAAAAGCCGCCAGTTTTATTTTCACAACGACGCCCGCACGGCCAAAACCGTTCGCACGGGACTGCAGATTACCGTTCAGCAGTGTTTTCACCTTATGAATCTGATGCAGGAGCAGTCGGCGGATTTTCGAGCTACTGGCGGGCTGCACAATGCAGCCCTGTGCACAGCGGATGAGCTTCTTTTGAGCAGGTCAGATATCGGTCGGCATAATGCCCTGGATAAAATATACGGTCACTTGCTCAGGCAGCGAATATCCGTTCGGGATAAGGTGATTGCCTTTAGCGGGAGGGTCTCTTCTGAGGTTGCTCTCAAGGCTGCCAAAATCGGGGTAGGTATTTTGCTGTCGAAATCTGCCCCAACCGACTTGGCGCTTAGATTAGCGCACGACCTAGGGATTACGGTCGTTGGTTTCATCCGAAGGGACCAATTAACGGTCTACACCCATCCACAGCGCATAACAGAATGTCGATAAAGCCCTATTTATGTGGGAAAATTTGTATTGTCTCTCTATCACAAATATGCTAGATTCTAGCTACTGTCATATTTTGTTAAGAGAGGAAGACCGTCATGGGGAATTGGAATACAGTTGCTAAAAAAGGGGCAACAGCGTTGCTGGCAGCCTTCTTGCTTGTCTCCCTGCAGGGGCCGTCGCCTTCCTATGCAGCCGAAATAAATGCTGAGGTTCCTAAGGTTATCGAAAAAGCATCACCGTCGGTTGTTGCGATTATCGGCAAACCATCCTACGATTCAGATAAAACACTAGAGAAAAATCGGTTTAACCTTGCACACGGTACAGGCGTGATCGTCGAGTCGAGTGGCGTCATCGTGACGAACGCGCATGTGGTCAAAGATATGAAAAATATCGTTGTTGTTACATCAGACGGGACGACGTATAACGGACATGCAACGAATATCGATGAGGAGAGCGACTTGGCGTTGGTCAAAATCGATGCCACGGGCCTAACGCCTGCGACTTTCGCTTCTTCCTCTGACATTAAAGTGGGGGAGACCGTCGCGGCTATTGGGACGCCGATTTCTTTCGCTTTGCGAAATTCCGTTACGGTAGGGATTGTCAGCGGGCTTGACCGCTCGGTTAGCTCGCAATATCAGCTCATCCAAACGGATGCGGCGATCAATCCTGGCAACAGCGGGGGCGCGTTGATTAACATGAAAGGTGAGGTTATCGGTATTAATACGATGAAATATGCCGATTTCGGGGTTGAAAATCTCGGCTTTGCCATTCCGGTGGACACCGTCAAGTATGTGTTGAAGCATTTTCAATTGTATGGGAAAGTGAAACGCCCTTATTTGGGGCTGGAGCTCGAAGAAAGCTGGGAAGCCGTCGTTGGTTTGCCAAGTTCTACGGGCCTTCGGGTTGCTTACGTCGACCCTGATTCACCAGCGGCTGYGGCTGGTATTGAGCAGGATGATCTGGTTGTTTCCATTGGTGCGAACAAGGTGAAGACACTGGTCGACTACAATGAGGCGATTAAGAAGTATTTGCCGGATGAGAAAGTAGATATCACCTTTCAATCCGAGGGTGCKACCGTAACGAAGTCTGTCACACTAGGCGAAGTGGTCCATCCCGAAACGAAGTGGAAGGAAGACACAGAAGGATCTGACTTGGACGCGGACCGCGGTAAAACCAAGATCGGCGATAGTCATTTCGGATGGTCGATGAAATACCCGGCAGGCTTAGTAAAGGGGCATCAGTCCGAAGAGGGCGACGCCGTTAGCTTCATGGATGCCAAAGGGGAGTTCTCCCTGTCCATCCAAGTTGATAATGAGAGCGAAGAGTTATCTCCGTCGGCGCTTTTGAACAAATTGACGGGCAATGAAGAGGATGACTATGACGATGTGACTCCATCCACCATTCTGGAGCGTCAATATGTGAAGCGAGAAGGCAGTCCGTTTGCCAAAATTGTAGGCCGCTCCGGGGACGACGGTTATATTCAAACCCGCGGTTATCTTCACGAGGGACGCCTATACAAAGTACAATTGTTTGTAATGAAAGATCACTATAACAACGATTTTAAACAAAATAGCTATAATGATTTGCTTGATTCCTTTAAGCTTTCCTTCAATGCACAGGATGAATCGCTCAAGGATATCTCGATTTATTCTAGCGGCAATACCACTTATACGAATGAATATGGTTTATCCTTTGCACTGCCCTCCAGCTGGCAGAAAAGCAGTTATACCGGAAGTTCATCCTTTTTTAATGCTGATTACTCACAATCCCTTCAGGTTCATGTGACTTCGGCTTCTTCCGGCGACACACTAGCCGCGGTGGCTGATCGTGAGCGTAAGCAGCTTGAAGCGCAGTATGTGCAGAAATACCGTAAGATCACCGACCCTGAGGATCTTACTCTGGCTGGCGTTCCGGCTTTAAAGACCGTTCATGCAGAAACATTCGGGAACAAATGGACTGCGGGGTATACCCTCTTTTTCATTAAGGATAAATATAAGTATGAGGTCGAAGTCAGCTATCCGCAGGATGAGGAGGGGGCTGAGCTGGGTGATCTCTTGCACACCTTGACTTCCACGATCGAAGTGGACAAAAACAACATGGATCAGGAGCTGGGCTTCATTCAAGATCTGGACGAACTGATCGATCCGAATCGTACCATTACCTATAAAAACGAGAAATATAAATACACGCTGCAAATTCCAGAAATGTGGACAAGCAGCAAGTCATATGACAACAAAGATCAGGTGAGCAAGTCCTTCCTCTTTACTGGAGGCTACTTGACGATCGATGCAGACACCAAAACTTCTTATGAAGATGTGGTAAAAGAAGCAGACGCCGCGCAGAAGAAGAGTCACGATAGCGATAGCGAATATGCCTATACCGACGAGGAAACGACTGTGCTTGGCGGCGTGAAGGCGAAGAAATACGAAGTTAATTATGTAAGTGCCAAAGTTCCTTATAAAGAAACAACGTACATTTTCAGTCAAAATCAGATTTCCTATACCGTTACACTGCGCATGGACGAAGCCGTTCGAACGGAGGCTAATGAGGCTCGGTTGAATAAAGCTTTTGCCTCTCTCAAATTTTTGGATGCGGTGAACAAATAGCGCTGCGAAAGCAACAGCGAATTTATGACCCTCTCATCAGTGGTGACTGAAGGGAGGGTTTTTTATTGGCAGAGGAGGGGGGCGGTGATCATGAGGAGAAGGCTTGTCCGGCCGCTCATATGGCTGCTTTTTATCGGTTACACGGGCTGTTTGCTATATTGGATGTTTTTGGGTTTTGGGAGGAGCACGGGTCATTTCGACTATAACTACAATATAGTTCCTTTTAAAACCATTGGGATGTACATCCTGTATGCCAATATGTTTCCGATGCGGACGTGGGTGATCAACTTATTTGGGAATGTAGGTGTCTTCATGCCGTATGGGTTCATCCTGCCATATTTGTTTAAAGCCGCGAGGCGGTACAGGGTGTTTCTACTGCTTTTTGGTTTCCCGCTGATAGGCTTGGAACTGCTGCAGATGCTGCTCAGAGTGGGGAGCTTGGATGTGGATGACTTGATTTTGAACGTATTAGGGGCGAGTCTGGCTTATGGCATATTCGTGGGTTTCGTAAGACGAAATGCTTCAGATCAGGTTGAAATGAAATATAGGGTATAAAATGAGACCAATTGCCTCAATATAGCCCATGTAACAATTTCAAATTTGAGGAGGCTCATGTTAAGCGATGACCAAGACCGATTCAAGTCTACAGTCACAGAACCCGATTTCTTCAGCACAAAATTCAGCCGATAATGTCCATCAAGCGGTGAATCATGCTATGTCCCATCCGACACCTCAAACGCTGCAAGAGGCCCGGAATGCTATTGGCAAAGCCGAGAACTCACTGGATCAGGCTACAGATCAATCCGACGCGCCGGCCGTTCAGCAAGCTGCTGAATCGCTCAGCGAGGACGAGGCTAGGCTTCAATCATTGGAGTAAATATAGAGGGGCTATCCCGTAAGTGGTTCAACTACTTGGGGGTTAGCTCCTTTGTTTTTCGCGGTGCGGGAGTCTTGCGTGAGCGAGGTTAGTGGAAACTGGAACCAGGCAGGGTCGGCGGGCGGCGGCGGAACTACAGGGCGCTATTTCGGATAAATGGACGGTTTTTGAGATTAAGCGGATCTATAGGACCTTATTTACCCTGAAAAGCCCATATTTGACGGCGAATGGGTAAAATAGCGGACTGTAGTTCACTTCGACTAGCCGATGAGGCGGTTATTCGAAGAATAAGGGATCATAGTTCCCATTCAGTTGAATATCGCCAAGTTGTACCGGCCGCACCCCAGCTACTCCAATGCCCCCAGCACCCCCAGCACCCCCAGCCACCCCAGCTACTCCAGCTGCTCTCCAGCTACATCGGCGATCCAAGCCACCCAAACCATACCAGCACCCTCAGCGACACCAGCGCTACCAGTAACTTCGAGCAGCACCAGCGACCCCAGCAACTTAAGCTACTCTAACGACCCCAGCAACTCCAAGCAACCCCAGCCTCTCAACTCACCCCAGCCACCCCCCACCAAGCAAAAGGCCACCCTACGGATCATCCCTGATCCTCTCAGATAGCCCCTCGATATCAACTCTGATTCCTCAGACCCAGATTCCCATCTTATTTATGGTACAACGCATACCCCGGATCTTCCGGCACTTCAATGGCGATGATGCGCAGACCTTGCTCGCTATCCGCCTTCAATAGCAGAGTCTCGACCGCATGTTTATCATTTTGGACAACGACGAAATCCTTGTGGGATAAGGGTTGAGGTCCATTGCCATCCGCGGCGGCTTCACTGCTGCCCTGTCCTCGAATAACGAGAAAAGCAAGTTGACGCTTCGGATCGAGCGAGTACGTGAACGATGCCCCTGGCTCGAGGCTCCAATCGAACATGTTGGCATCTGTATCCAGGTGAACCGGAGCATCTCCACCAATGACGTTTTTCACAGTTACCCCATCGTGCTTCACGACCGAGAATTGCTCATGTTGATATTGATTGTAGGTGGCAGGTTTTTTCACTGATTGACTTAGATGAGGCTCGAACCAGATTTGCATGGCTTCAGAACCAACGGTGCGGAATGCTTCTGCGTGAGAGACACCGGACCCTGCCTGAATGACTTGAGCGCCGCCGTCCGTAACAGTCTCCAAGGAGCCAAGAGAATCGCGGTGTTCCACGAGTCCTTCGATTACATAAGTGACAATTTCGAACGCTTTATGTGGGTGCATTCCGATCTCTGAAACATCGGTAGATTTACCCCAAGCCCAGTAAAATAGGGGGCCTACACGATCTACAGCTGTTTTCTCTCTTGGAAAGCTGATCGCACGCTGCTCGATAAATTTGCCGCCGTCAAATGCGCCAACGCCTTGTTGATCAGCCGAAAATACTTGTGTATGCATAGGAATCGCTCCTTCGCTTTAAAATATTTAATTACTTACTATATGTAAGTATTATAGATCTTTTTTAACATTATGTAAAGCGATATCCTCTCTCTTTGGCAGCAAATCTTGACTTCTCTGCACAAGTCCTACTACAATTTGTAGTGTAAGGAGTGTGTCTATCATGAAAATGCAAAATTTTAAATATGAAGGAAGCGGGCTTAACCGTTTTTTCGGTCCCTTAGAAGCCAAAATCATGGAGATTCTCTGGAACAGCGCCGAAGAAATGACAATCAAGGACGTCCAACAGAAGCTCGATAAGGAGGCTAAAGCGATCAACTTMAACACCGTCATGACTGTGATGAACCGCTTGGTGGACAAAGGTATTTTGCAGAAAAAAGCAGTTGCCCGTTCGTACCAGTACAAGCC
>NZ_JBFTQB010000037.1:0-14443 GCF_056398785.1 Paenibacillus sp. 01T422
GATAAGGGGCATGTCATCGTCCTGAACCGCAGGGCGAAGCAGATTCTGCAGGCGGAAGAAGAGACGACAATCGGCCTCGATATCTCTGAAGTGCTCGGGATTCCAGGCGAAACGATTCAAGGGCTGCTTCAGGGAGAGGTACGAACGACGCTCCTTGATATTGAGCTGCCGGATGATGATGAGCAGCTGTCCGTACGCATTACGTTCACACCGATTCATCGCCGGGGAGAAGGGCAGAGCGGGATTATTGCTGTGCTGCAGGATGTGACGGATCAGGAGAAACTGGAGCAAGCTAGACGCGAGTTTGTCGCGAACGTTTCACATGAACTGCGCACACCKCTGACGACGATCAAGAGCTATCTGGAAGCGCTTGATGATGGCGCTATTGAGGAGCCGCAATTGGCTTCTCGTTTCATCAGCGTGACACGCAGCGAGACCGAGCGGATGATCCGCTTGGTGACAGATCTCTTACATTTATCGAGGCTGGATTCCAAGCAGTCGATGATGAGCAAATCAACAACACTTGTGAGCGAGATGCTGGAGGAAGTGGCTGATCGGTTCTCTTTTCAGCTGCAGCAGCGCAAGATTGAGATTGTGATTCGGGTAGAGAAAGGCGTAACCGGCCTGCTGCTCGACCGTGACAAAATAGATCAGGTTCTCGATAATCTGGTATCGAATGCCATTAAGTATACGGGGGATGAAGGCGCAATCCGGCTAGAGGCTCGTAAGATTGAGAAGGATGTGCTGGAGATTTCCGTTCAGGATAATGGGATTGGGATTCCGAAGAAGGATTTGACGCGGATTTTTGAGCGATTCTATCGAGTAGACAAAGCGCGTTCCAGGAATATGGGCGGCACAGGATTAGGATTGTCCATTGCCCGGGAAATAGTCAAAGCACATGGCGGAACAATTAACTTAGAGTCCGAATTGGGACAAGGAACCCGCGTTGTATTCACACTGCCGATTCAACAAGAGGAGGAGGATGAGCTATGATTGAGAGCCTAAAATCTATCGCGCTTGTCATCCTGATTGGTACCTCGCTGTATCAAAGTTTTTTGCTGGCATCGTACAGTCCGCCTAAGATTGAGCCCATCCAACAGAGCAATTATGTGCAAACGGAGACGCTTGGGAAGCAGGCAGAGCTGCAGGATATGCTTTTCCCGGATCAGATTATTGTTCATTTGGGGAACCAACAGCATTCGGTGCTGTATCCCACGAATTATTATTATACAAGATTACTCGATAACATTAAGCAACGGAGCTTTAAGGGTTTTCGCAAAACATCCATGTATTTGGTGAATGTGAACTGGGAGGATGTTCGGAATAAACAGCAAGGCGTCGAGATTCGGTTCCGGGATGGCATTCCATTCACCATTCTGCAGCAAGTACTGCGGATTGAAGGTGAGCTGCCGGCGGAGAACGATAAAGTGACGCGGATCTGGATTTATTCGAAAGGCAATAACGAAGATGTTCGCGCTTTCTTCTTTACGGATTCCCCAGGGGTAGGGTATGAGGTTATTGGGGCCGATTTTACAAGTAAAGACGTGGAAAATTTCGCAGCTTTCGGCGATATTACGAATCTGTACAAGACGACGAACAGCGGTGATTACTATCTGCCAGTTAAGCCGCTCAGGCTGCCGAGTTTTACATTCAACTACACGCAGCTTACGGCGGATCAATTGAAGCAGAGTCTATTCGTAGATCCCGGAATCACCCGCTATCTCAAAGAGCGAGATGGTTCGGAAATCTACACGGATAGCAAACGCGGTTTTCAGCTTAATCGTGACCTGCGATGGATTACGTACTCCGATCCGGTCGCCCCTGTGGAGAGCAAAAGTGAAGTGCTGGAAAACTTGCTGGCCGGCATTAAATTTATCAACCAACATATTGGTTGGGACGGTAAATATATGGTGGCTCGCACGCCACAGAAGCAGCTTTTTGACAATCAGGCCTTTACGTTCCGTGAGTATTATGAATCTTTGCCAATTGTGACAGCACAACCCGAAGGCTATGGTTCTCTGAAAATGCAGGTGCAGAAGGGAATCATCTCTGGATTCGAACGGTCCATGATTATTCCGGATCTGAAGACAGCTCAGCGGCGAGACGGGGAAATATTATCCGGTGACGCGTTAGAAGAACGGCTGCAGTATTATCAGCGGCGGTCCAGCATCGTCTCTATTTTCCCAGCCTATCATCCAGTTGTTGCGGAAAAGACACTCACGTTAGTTCCCGTATGGGCCTTGGAGCTGAGGGACGGTACGTATGATTTCATCGAATAAGCTTGATTAAGATTATCTTTATGGAAAGGTTGGTGAGATCATGAATTGGAGCAGGGCCAAAACGATCCTGATTTGCTCCTTTTTGCTGCTCAATATGATTCTTGGCTTCCAGCTGTGGTCCACCAATCGCTCCAATCTGACGGAAATTTCGCTTGATACGTCAGGGACGATCGAAGAGCTGAATCGTGCGCTCCACAGTAAAAATATACGGCTAGCTGATGAGTTACCGACGGATGTTACGAAGCTGAAGGTCATTACGGTGAAATATGACGATAGTATAAAGCCCGGAGACAAGAAAGTGCTGAAAACGCCTTTAAGCATGAGTGCACTCCTTGGCAAGGGGGCCAGCAAAGAAGTTCAAGCCCAGTCGGAAATTCCGAATTTTAACCTGTATCAGTTGGATTCGGCGGTAAGAACGAATGGTACTTATGTCTTTAATCAGCTGTATGGCAAGCTTCCGCTTTTCGATGTGACGGTAGAGCTGAATGAGGAAAATGGAGAAATTACCAGTTACCGTCAAGCCTACGTTGAAGTAGAATCAGGAGTAGAACAAACGGAGCAAAAGCTGATTCCCGCTCAATTAGCGGTACGCAGCCTTGTAGATAACTATTTAAGCGAAGGTTCGATTATAACGGAGGTCAGACTGGGGTACCATGGACAGCCCTATAACTCCCAGACGCAGCCGATGTTCCCGCACTGGCGGATTACGATTGATAATCGCGATATTTATTATCTGCAGGCGTTCAACGGCGCGGTGGAATCTCCGCAAAAAGGGTCGGATCCTGTTCCATTTGGAACACAAGAAAGCGTTAAACCAGAAAGTACAAGCAGCAACGATGATAAGAACAAACCAGATAAAAAGTAGAACGATAGCGACTTACATAAACAGCTAAAAAGCATGTGTACATGTATGCATAGAGGAGCAGGGTAGGATGGGTATGAGGTTTACAGTGCTGTCGAGCGGTTCGACGGGGAATGCGACGGTCGTCGACAATGGGGAGACCAAGGTGCTTATCGATGTGGGCTTCAGCGCGAAGAAGATGGAGGCGTTGATGAAGGAACGCGAGCTAGCGGCGAACACGATTGACGCCATCGTGATCACGCATGAGCATTCGGATCATATCAAAGGTTTAGGTGCGCTGGCGCGTAAATATGATTTGCCCATCTATGCGAACGAGAAGACGTGGGTAGAATTGGATCGCCAAATCGGTGTGATTGCGGAAGAGAACAAGCGGGTTATGGAAACCGGCAGCATCGAAGAGTTCGGTACTCTGCGTGTGGAATCATTCGGGATTTCGCATGATGCGGCGGAACCGGTGGGTTATTGCTTTTATGAAGGAGAGCAGAAGATAAGTGTTGTAACGGATCTGGGCTATATGAGTGAGAAAGTGAAAGAGAAGATTATAGATTCGGATGCTTTGGTGCTAGAGACGAATCATGACGTAGACATGCTGCGCGTAGGGCACTATCCTTGGAGCATTAAGCGCCGCATTCTCGGGGATAAGGGGCATTTATCCAACGAAGCCGCGGGAGAAGCGCTCTGTGACGTGATGACGAATAAGACGAAGTCCGTCTATATGGCGCATTTAAGCCGTGACCATAATTTAATGGATTTGGCCAGGCTAACGGTGAATAACATAGTACAAGAGCGCGCCCCTGAGTCTAAGCAGCTACGGTTAATGGATACGTACTTCGACCGTTCTACGAAATGGGATGTATTGGATTCGGAGTAAGTGCGGCGTCAATTTCTTTGGATTTGAGCTGAATTTCCTGCGGCGTGATCAGACCTTTATCAATCAGTGTTTGAATGAGAGATGAAAGAACGAGGGATTGGTGGTAAAAGCTGTCCTTGAGGTCGGCGAGTTTCCCGATCATGTTGATTTCGTCCATATGGGATGGAATACGATTCATAATGTGCATGCTCCTTTGGTTTTCTAATTTAAAGTTACTGTTAACTCTAGTAATTCCTTGAGAGATTTGGTTTACTATTATTGTAGGCAAGAACAGAACGAAACATTCCTATTTTTTGCAAATAAGATTCTGAGGCAAGAGCGGCATGACCCGCCCCCTGTCAGCAAGGAGGGACACCCTGTGAGTTTGTTTGATGATGATTTTTATTCGACCAAAAGAACCAAGCAGCGAGAGCCTGTGTGGCGTCCTAAACGTTCAGGTGGATTTACAGGCTTTACGGAACGTAGACGAAATGTGGCCCTTGTAGCGGGTGTAGGCGGGGCTTTATCGATGCTTTTGCTAGTTGGATTGGTTAGTGGTTTGGGTCAAAGTGAACCGAAAGTCGATGCGATAGCGATACCGGCTGCAGTCGCGAATGCCGAGACGCGTCCCATGAACATCAACGACTCTGTCGTGGCAGCAACGGATAAAATTAAGCCGGCTGTGGTCAGCGTGATCTCCTCCAAGAAGGATGATAAAGGCCAAGAAACTGGGATTGGGATTGGATCGGGTGTCATTTTTTCTCGAAATGGCGATAAAGTGCGTATCGTGACGAATAGTCATGTTGTTGAAAATGGGAACCAGTTCGAAATCGTCAATTTCCAGGGTGAGCATCGCAAAGCGACGCTGGTCGGCCGTGACCGGATTACGGATCTAGCGGTTTTGGAAGCCGATGGCAAAGATATCAAGGTGATTGCGGAATTTGGCGATTCCGAGACGCTGCGCGCTGGGGAGATGGCGATTGCTGTCGGTAACCMGCTAGGACTTGGCTTCTCGCCAACCGTTACGCAGGGCATTATCTCTTCGCCTAAGCGAACGATACCGGTTTCTTTGTCTCGTGAGGGCACGGACTATGATTGGGAGATGGATGTCATCCAGACCGACGCGGCGATCAACCAAGGTAACAGCGGCGGACCCCTGGTGAATATTGAGGGCAAAGTAATTGGCATTAATTCGATGAAAATTTCAGATACTGGCGTTGAAGGATTAGGGTTTGCAATTCCTATTAACAGCGCAAAGCCGATTATTGATAATCTGATTACGGATCACAAGGTCAAAAGACCGTTGATGGGTGTTTCGACGCAGGAATTGCAGGCTTTTAAAGGGACGGATGTATTAAAGCTGCCCGCAGATGTGAAAACTGGAGTTATCGTCTTCGAAGTATCTGGACCTTCCAAAGATGCGGGTCTCAAACCGCAAGATGTCATTGTGATGCTGGATGACCGGAAGATTGATAGCACGATCACACTGCGTAAATATTTATATAATGAGAAACACATTGGTGATAAAGTGAACGTCACTTATTATCGCGGCGGCAAGAAGATGAATGCGGTAGTAACGTTAGTGGAAGCAACGGATAAATAAGATATAGAAACAATGCGGATGAGAGGTAGTTGCATGCACGTAGTTTGTAAAGATCATGTAGAAATCGCGATTGATGAGTTTGTCGATGAATTCGAGGAAGCGCCAGACGTTGTGGATTTGCAGAAAACCCACTTCACGAACTGGGAGGCTCCTTCACATTGTGAGCATTGCCAGGAGTTAGCGCGATTTCTAGTTGTATGAGGAAGGCTGATGCCTTCCTTTTTGTTTTGGGGTTGGTTAGCAAAAGGGCAAAAGCGGTAGAAAGAGAAGGGATGTTTCGTTTATGCAGATTCAGATATTAACGGTTGGGAAGTTGAAAGAGCGCTATCTGGTGGATGGGATCGCGGAGTACGTCAAGCGCCTTGGGCCTTATGCCAAGGTGCAAATGATCGAGGTGCCGGATGAGAAGGCACCGGAGAACATGAGCCCTGCTGAGGAGCAGCAGGTGCGGGATCGTGAGGGCGCGCGTCTGTTGACTGCGCTGCGTCCGGATGTGTACGTCGTGGCGCTTGCCATCGACGGCGAGATGTTGTCGAGCGAGCAGCTGGCGGGCTCGCTCGATAAGTTGGCCACCTATGGGCGGAGCCAGGTGGCCTTCGTGATTGGCGGCTCGCTGGGGCTATCCAGCGAGCTGCTGCGCCGTGCGGATATGCGGCTGAGTTTTGGCCGCATGACGTTGCCGCACCAGCTGATGCGGCTGGTGCTGGTGGAGCAGATTTATCGCGCTATGCGGATAAATCGGGGGGAGCCGTATCATAAGTGACGCAAACATTAGGGTTATTGTTCTCTAAATTTGTATTGAGTATTGATTTTACTATTCCCAACTAATGCTTCATTGTAATTTATTAGGTGATGGTTATACAATTGGAGTATAGGTAGTACTCTATCAAAATAGAGGAAGGTTGATAACTGAAAATGACTAAGTTAAATGAAGTATACGGGATCAGAACCACAATACCAGTGTATACATATGTTGACCGGGCAGGYTGGGATAGAAAATTCACTTACTTACTTGGAACAGAGCGACATATTGTTGTACATGGGGTATCCAAACAAGGGAAATCATGTCTAAGGAAAAAAAATTTAAATGAAAGCGATTGTGCTATTGTTCAATGCCTTCCCAGTATGACTGCAACAGAAGTTTTAATTTCTTGCCTACGTTCATTGGAGGCAAAGTTGCCGGGGTCAAACCAGAATGAAAACCAAATTGGTGGAAAATTGGGTACCGAATTATCAGGCGAAATAAATAAAGTAATCGCAAAACTGGTGGGTAAATTAACTGCAGAGATTCAAACTATTTCTAAAACTTCAACTGGAACAATTGCACTATCTGGATATCAAGAAGACTTAACATTTATAAGCAGGCAATTAAGGGAACACGGAAAAAGACTTGTATTGGAGGATTTTCATTACCTTTCTGAAGATTCTAGGAAGGATATGGCATACTATTTAAAGGCATTTTATGAGTATGGGATTCATGTAATTATTATTGGAATTTGGGCTGAACAAAATCTTCTAACATACTATAACCCTGACTTATCGGGGAGAATAGAAGAGATCGATTTATTATGGTCTGAAGAAGAACTCATTACAGTTTTAAGAAAAGGCTACGAGCCATTAAACATAATCATTCATGAAAGTATAGAGAAACAGATAATCGCCGCTTCATTTGGTAATGTTGGAATAACACAGAGACTTGCAGAAAGATTTTGTTATGAAGAAGGCACTTTTGAGACCGAAAATTTAAGAAGAAATTTATATTCGCAACTTTCGTTTAACAATGCGATAGCGAGTATCATAGATGAGCTGGAGCAAAGGTACAAGAAAATATTTGAGGTATTCAGTAGAGGTTTTCAGGAGGACACTGAACTAAAATTATATAAGAATATTTTTAGGGTTGCCTGCGAAGCAAATGACTATGAACTGGTTAATGGCATATCGAGAGCTGATTTGTTGGGCAGGCTTCAGAACATTGAACCTAGAGTAAGAGCTGGTGACATGGACGCAGCTCTCTCAAGAATTGAGCGGCTTCAAACCCATAGGGAAATTACACCAAACTTTATAGCATACCACTCGCGTTTAAAACTGGTTTCATTAGCTGACCGCGAGTTTCTATTCTATAGAAAGTTTGGTAACCCGAGTTGGGATTGGTCCTAATACATTTTAACTCATAGATATTAGCTCGGACAAGAGGAACTCGGGCAGATGGGGGTACCGATAAAGGTGCCCTTAATTTCGTCGTTAGAGTGATACGGTGAACCGTATCATAAGTAACTCTAGAAGTTTAATCTCTGATCTTGTAGACCAAATTCAAATTACATTAATTATGGACAAAGGCATTCCAATAGATGTAAAATGTCAATATTTTTCAGAATAGAGAGGATGGTACACTGTAATGCTATTCAGTTGTATGCTATCATTTACATATAATTGAAGACTGTAGAGGGCAACTCTACTAGGAGTGTGCTAGATAATTCATGGAGTACATAATATATTGTGATGAGTCCGAAAAGCGTGGTCCCCTATTTAGTAATTTTTATGGCGGTGCACTGGTGAGATCGACTAACTTGCACGAAGTAGTTAATGGACTTCAAGCGTATAAAGATAACCATGGTATGAAAGGGGAAATGAAGTGGACTAAGGTAACAGAGCAGTATTTAGAACGTTATATCGGATTTATTGACACTTTTTTTGCCTTTATAAAGCAGGACAAGGTTAAAATGAGAGTAATGTTTCAGCAGAATGAATTTGCTGATTCTAGAACCCGAAATTTGACTAAAGAACAACGAGATGATTCGTATTTTATACTGTACTATCAATTTTTTAAACATGCTTTTGGATTAATATATTCAAACCAGACAAATCAAAATATTCATTTGAAAATATTTTTTGACCAGTTTCCTGATACAAAAGAAAAAGTAAACAGGTTCAAGAACCATATTCATCGGCTCCAGTTTCAATCAACTTTTCTAGATGCAAATTTAAAGATCAGATTAGAAGATATTATTGAAATGACCTCTCACGATCACGTTGTCGCTCAGGCTATGGATATTGTTATAGGCTCAATGTTTTTTCGATTAAATAAGCTTCATCTTCATAAAGAACCGGACATGAAAGTAAGAGGTAAGCGTAAGCGTACTAGAGCTAAGGAAAAGCTATATAACCGAATTAACGATCACATTCGAGAGATATACCCCAACTTTAATGTCGGCATATCTACAGGATTTAAGGGGAATATTGAAAATATGTGGAACCATCCTTACAGGCACTGGTGTTTCCTGCCTAATCAAACTTAAACTTAGGCTTGAAAAAAGCTAAGTTTGGGTTATAATAAGATTAGAAAAGCTCTGTCGATCCGAAGGCTTGCGTTCCTACGTGGGCTCCTTTGTAGGTGAGATGGGGCTATTTTCTATTTTTCGAAGGAAATATTTGGATAAATCCTTAGTTAACTTTTGTTTTAAAAGGAGTAACTAGATAACGCCAAAGAGGGGCAAGTCGCCTCTCTTTTTTGCATTCTTTACCGAAGCACCAATTGAATATGTCTATGTTATGGATGATACGAAGAACCGTATCATAAATAGGGCGAAAATAATCGCCCTTAACCTCGTGGGGTACGGAAATGCCATCTTGAAAAATTGAAACTATGCGATCAATATATCTTCAATGAGCTCTACAGTCAGTAGCTAGGGTCAATTACTTGTTCTCAACACATCTACTCTCCCCTGAAATCCCTCCACAACTTCATTCGGAATTTCCCTGACCTTGATATCTCCACCTAAGAAAAGCAGCCAATTTGTAATTTCGGTCAACTCATCCGGATGATGAACATTGATAAACGTCTTTAAAATAGCCGTAGTTTGATAAGGATTCGTATATGAAATTGTAATTTTTAAAGGATGGTACTTTTTGAACTGGGCAATCGCCTTGGGACCAAGTTCGAGGACTAGGTTGATCGCTTCTTCTTGATTTCTTAGTTGTTCTACAATCTTCTTCTTGCTTATTCTTTTTTTCTCCGAGTATGGTTTGACATCGGTGAGATTGTCGACAGGGATAATCCGCCTTTTCCCCTCCTCTAGGCTGAAGCCTTCAATTTGCCAAGAGCTTTTTTCACGATATAGGCGCATGAGATAGATGGGATAAGTCTTTATTTGTCTTCCTTCTTCGACGGAAACCACTAAGTAGCAGTCTTCCAGAAAGATATGGATGAGTTTTTCTAACATCGGATGGGGCAGATCCGATAGATCAAGCAGGTCAGGATTGTGGGGATTGGTACCTTCGAATAGCAAGATTTGATTCAACAGAACAAGATCATCTTGCTGGTTTTGAGAGATGAGGCCGAGCAATTTTTCCGCTAAAGAGTGGCGGCTCTTGAGGTAAGGGAGTTGCAGATTGCGTGTGGCCATGAAGGCGATAAAAAGAGCTTTAATCTCATTATCGGTAAAGCGGACCGTGGGCAGGACGGAGTTGTTCATCACAAAGTAGCCCCCGTCCCTCCCGACTTCGGCGACCAGAGGCATTCCCATCGCTTCAATTTCCCTGATGTCTCGAATCGCCGTCGAACGAGAGATGTTAAACTCATGCATGATTTCCGAAATGGTAAAATGAGCGCGGTTGTTGATGTACCGCATGATAATGTTAATCCGTTCTACTTTTTTCATCGGGCCCTCTAAACAGTATCATATTTTGACATGATTTAACGTTATTATAAACTCATCAAGTGAAAATACAAATGATTTGATCAAATGAAAAAAGGAGCTGGGATGATGGCAGTAGACACCATCGAGGAGAATTGACAGAAGCATCGGTACCGAAAGAACACAGCGTGGTCCAATTCCCTAAGGGACAATACGCTATCGGTGGACCCCATGCGACGGGTGAGATGGAGCGGCGAGACGACCTTGTTTATGGGGACATGTTGATTCCAGTTGTGCGGAAATAAACGAGATCAAAGGAGGAATTGGAATGAGTACGAYTACCGGTAATGAAAAGATCGCGAAGGTTGAATCCCGTCCTATCAGAAGGACGGCAGCATATTGGATCGTCACCGCCATTCTCGCATTCTCTATTGCATTAAGCGGGATCGGGCAATTGATGCGATATGGCGGCAATGTCGATTTAGTGACCGATATTGGATTCCCTTTATATATCACGAATATTCTCGGGACTTGGAAGTTGCTTGGAGTCATTGCGATCGTAATACCAGGTTTCCCGCGGCTTAAGGAGTGGGCTTATAGCGGTATCTTTTTTCTAATGACAGGTGCGGCCTTATCTCATGGGTTCGCTCATGATTATGGGGATGGTGGATTCCATGTTATTCTTCCGCTTTTCTATGCTGCGCTTGGCATCGCCTCCTGGGCGCTGCGCCCGAAAAGCCGTAGACTCTAATGGAAGTGAAATCAACGCCAGCCTACTCCTGAATCCAATAGATTTTTCCTACCAAAGACACTAATATTTAGGTTGGGAGCCGTGGGAGAGAACAATTGGCTGAACTCTAAACTGTATCATATTTTGACATGATTGAGGTTTATGATAAACCTATCAAGTGAATAAACAAATCAATGGATTCATTCAAAAAAGGAGCTGGAGTCATGGCAACGTATACCTTTGAGGAAAAAGACAGCTTTATCGTTCTGGGTATTGGAACGGAGCTGAAGAGCGATTACACGGATTATGCCGGCATAAATAAGGAGAAGGAAAGCTTTTGGCGGTCAGTGGAGCAGGATGGAAGGCTTGACGCRCTAAAGGCGATTGCTGCGAACGATTATATTTTTGCCGTAAACGAAGCAGTAAATCACAAGATGATGTATTATGCTGGCGTGATGACAGATTCATCGGTACCGGAAGAACACAGAATGATCCAATTTCCTAAGGGACAATACCTCGTTGTTAAAGGCGAGGGGAAGTCGGCTGATGAGTTGAGTAGCTTGCTTACTGGCATTGCCTTTGGTCAAGTCTTGCCAGCAGCTGATAATTACGCCTATGTTGGCGGGCCCAATGCAACGGTTGAGATGGGGCAGCGAGATAGCCTCGTATATGGGGAAATGTGGATTCCAGTTGTGGAGAAGTAAACGAAATCAGCAGGAGGAATGAGGAAATGTCCACTATCGTTGACTTTAAAAATGTGTCTGTGGTTGGTCTGGAATCTTCGCCAGTAGCAGAAGCGCTAGCTGGTATGCGCGCGAATGAAGCCCGTTACTTCATGAACAAATACAAGCACGAATTTACGACCGTACCAGCCGGCGAAAGCCAGGAGACGCTTGATTATGTGAAACGAGTTTTGAAAGAAGAACGTGGTATTGAGTTTGCGGCTCAACCGCTGGAAACATCCCGTTTACAAGTAGAAAATATCAAATGGGCCTTCGTCTTTTATGAGGACGGTCTAGCTGTCAACGTCCTGTATACGGTGGATGACCCTAAGAAGCGGGCCGTAGGGTTTAAGCTATCTGAGGGGATGGAGGTACCTAAGGAGCTGGAAGAGAAGAAATTCAAATTTGCAAGACAGAAGTCCAAACTGGCAGGGACCATCCGAGGTTCGTTCTTCGTGATTAAAGGGGAATATTGAAGCAATCAAAAGTAAACAAAGGAGAGGCTATTTTAGCCCCTCCTTTGTTTTTTTAATCTGCTATCCAAATTTACGATAAGTCGTACCATAAGTTTGTAATTTTCTAAGTTGGATCGCCAAGTTCTTTTTTATACTGCACGGGCGTCTTGCCGTGCACGCGCCTGAAATCTGTAATGAAGTGCTGCTGACTGCTGTAGCCCAACTCGTTGTGCTGCCCCTAACAGTTTATTCCTTTGAAGCTGCCGCGTGCAACGCGCATTGGATGCCTGCTTCCTCCATGGATATGAACAAGTCGACAAAAGGACGGAGTAACGGCAAGTTTTATTGTACATCATTCCGGCTCTTTTATGAGGTGAGGAGGTAGCATGGAACTTTGATCCCCAAGGGATGGAATACAATGGGATTGTACTTGCTTGTAAACAGTGTTACTCTTACAACGATAAACTCAAAATCTACGTTTTACAATACATCTACTAATAGTCACTATTTTAGTTATAAAGAAAGGTAACACTATGATAAAAGTTGAAAACTTATCCTTCTCATTTCCGCAAAAAGAACTATATACAAACATTTCATTTACGCTTGAAGAGGCACAACATTGTGCTTTTATAGGAACAAGTGGCAGTGGGAAAAGTACATTGATAGATATACTGATGGATCCAGAAAGATTTACGTTCGAGGGCAAGTTAGAAATAGACCCGACTTGCAAAATTGGGTATGTGAGTCAATTCTCACAAGTAGATAAAACGAAAGAAATAACTGTTTTTGAATTTATAGGAGAAGAATTTATTAAGATACAAAAT
This sequence comes from Paenibacillus sp. 01T422, assembly GCF_056398785.1. NCBI lineage: Bacteria > Bacillati > Bacillota > Bacilli > Caryophanales > Paenibacillaceae > Paenibacillus > Paenibacillus sp. 01T422. The sequence continues at coordinate 12,960 of NZ_JBFTQB010000037.1, forward strand.
GAAATAACATCTATTTGCACGGAAATGGAAACATCATCGGATATGGATTCGTTATTAGAAAAGTATCAATTAGCTTTAGACGCATTTGATTCAATCGGTGGGGCTGATTTTGAAAGCAACATCAATAAGAAACTAAATCTAGCCAACCTCATGAAGCTAAAGGATCTTAAGGTATCCGACCTGAGTGGTGGGGAATTCAAACTTATTCAAGTGATGAAGGAAATGCTTAGTGGTCCAGACTTAATGATTATGGATGAACCAGATGTATTTTTAGACTTCGAAAACCTAAATGCGCTTAAAAATCTTATTAATTCTCACAAAGGCATACTGTTAGTTGTTACGCACAACCGATACCTATTGAATCATTGTTTCAATAAAATACTACACCTTGAAAACATGGAGATCCAAGAGTTTGATGGGCGATATATCGAATACAACTTCTCATTACTTCAAACAAAAATTGAGTTGCAAGAAATCGCAGTCGCTGAAAAAGAAGAAATTGAGAGATACGATAACATTATTGATAATCTTAGAGCTATCGCAACGTATAATTCAGAAGCATCTAGAGGGAGAGCTCTTAAGGCTAGAGTTAGGTTCCAAGAAAGATTGGAAGCGCGTAGAATTAAAGCGCCATTCGTTGATATTAAGCAACCGAATATTCGTTTTGATATTGATAATGAAATGGAAGACGCCGTTGTTGTAAATGTCAGTAACTATAGCGTTACCTTTGATGAGTTGCTTTTAGACAATGTTAACTTTGAGATAAAATCTACGGATAAAGTAGCCATTATTGGTCCAAACGGTACCGGGAAAACGACTTTACTACGAGATATCTTTAAAAATAATCAGGCTTCAATTGAAATAAATGCTGATGTTAAAGTGGCTTATTTATCTCAGATTCAAGGCGAAGTGCTAAAGGATTCGAATACAATCCTAGAAGAATTCATCGATGCTGGGTTTAAAACTTATGATGAGGTTAGATCGTATATTTCAAACTATGGCTTTGAAGGGGAAATCGTTAATCAAAAGATAGAATCTTTATCTGGTGGAGAAAAAAATATACTTCAATTAGCGAAGGTTTCTGCCAGTAAAGCAAACGTATTGCTGCTTGATGAGCCGACAAGCCATTTAGACACCTATACACAATTAGCGCTGGAGAAAGCCATTGAGGACTATAAAGGTGCGATTCTCATGATTTCTCATGATTTCTATTCGGTTGTAAATGGTATGGATTATGTTTTAATTATTGACGATAAGACGATTAGAAAAATGAGTATGCGAAAATTTAGACAGATGATTTATGCGAGTCATTTTGATAAAGACTATCTGGAAAATGAACAAAATAAAAAATCACTTGAGATGAAAATAGAATTGGCTTTAAAAGATACTAATTTTGAACTTGCAAAAGTATTGGTTGATGAGCTAGAAGAGCTGATTAAGTTGCTTTAAAATGACAATCCTCTGATTGAAATATGGTCTTAGAA
>NZ_JBFTQB010000038.1:0-14404 GCF_056398785.1 Paenibacillus sp. 01T422
TTATTTCACTTTGCTGCGCCTTGTTTGGGCAAGGAGCTCTGCAAACCGCTGGCATTCAAGCTCTCATCGCCTTAACGATCAGCCACATACCGGTTGCTATCATTAAAAAGAAATACCCGCGGCTCCGGCCTTATCTGGTGCATCCTCAGACGATTACGTACAAGAACCCATTAACGGATCATTCCTTTCCGTCCGGACATACAACCGCTATTTTCTCGATCATCATTCCATTTATGGTAGCCATTCCTGTTCTTGGCATCATCCTTTTGCCGCTTGCTTTCATCGTTGGTCTATCACGCATGTACCTAGGGCTGCATTATCCTTCCGATTGTTTCGTTGGTAGTTTGATCGGTACGGCAGCATCTTTAACAACTGTAGCTTTATGGGGGTAAAATGAATGGATGCTGTGCAGGGTAAAAAGCGGGTTCTCATCCTCTCTGAAGGTTTCGGAGCAGGTCATACTCAAGCAGCCTATGCGCTCGCTGTAAGCTTAGAAAAGCGATGCACAACGATTGAAACACGTGTATTAGAACTGGGGTCTTTCCTGCATCCGACAATAGCGCCTTGGATTATCCAGGCTTATAAAAAGACGCTGACCACAAATCCTAAGCTTTACGGTCGGTTATACCGCTCTCAATACAAGAAATCGTTAAATCGGTTGACGCAATTAGCACTGCACCGCATTTTTTACGCACAGACGGCGGAGATTATCCAGAACTGGGCTCCTCAAGCCATCGTCTGCACACACCCTTTTCCCAGCGTCGTCGTGTCACGGCTCAAAAGAGCTGGTCTTAACATTCCCCTGTGTACCRTCATCACGGATTATGATGTACACGGAACATGGGTCAGTCGTGAAGTGAACAAATATATGGTCTCGACCGAGGATGTCAAAAATAAACTGCTTGGTCGAGGAATCCCCGCGGCTCAAGTCGAGATCACAGGGATTCCTGTCCATCCCAGCTTCCGAGTAGCACACGATAAAGTGATCATCCGACAAGAGTTCCAATTAGCCGCGATGCCTACAGTACTCGTCATGGGCGGTGGTTGGGGCCTAATCGGGGGCGACTCACTCAGCGAGCATCTCGTTGCATGGAGAGATAAAGTGCAGTTCATTTTTTGCCTAGGAAATAATGCTAAGACTTTAACAAAACTTGCCGCGGACGAACGTTATCAGCACCCGAACATTCGGCTGCTCGGATTTACGCCAGATATTGACAAATTAATGGAAGTTTCGGACTTACTGGTTACGAAGCCAGGTGGAATGACCTGTTCAGAAGGCTTGGCTAAGTCCATTCCCATGTTGTTCTATGATCCGATCCCAGGACAAGAAGAAGAGAACGTACTCTATTTTACCGAGCAAGGCTTCGGTGAACCCATTCGGTCCGCCGATACAATCTCGAATTGGTTGGCGATGCTTGTCAGCCGCTACACGGATGTCCAGGCCAGACGCGTTTGGAATTACCGACAACGAATGAATACGCCATCAGCGGATTGTTCAGAGGTCATTCTCCAAGTGATGGGTTAATAAATCCCTAAACGCAAAAAAAGGCTTCCTCTTCTGCCAACAGAAGTAGGAAAGCCTTTTTTTATGAATTTATTCTGTTTTCGCCTTGCTCAATTGGTCGAGATGAGCAGCAAGCACGTCTTGACCGATCACAACTTCACAACGGTGAATGTTCATACCCTTTGTGGCGAATTTCGTTTCGTATTCCGTCATGACATGATCCGGGTGAAACCCTTCTGCATGCAGATTCAAAGAAATATTACGCATTCTTAGGCCCATATCGGCAAAAGAATTCAACGAGAATTCAAAAAGCGATTGCGAATCAGTTTTCAAATGAATCTCGCCATTCGCATTCAGAATTTGCTGATATTTGGCCACAAAACCCGGATGCGTCAAACGTCTGCGGGCATGCTTTTTCTTCGGCCATGGATCACTGAAGTTCAAATAAACCCGCTCCAGCTCTCCTTCGGCAAAAGCTTCTTCAATATGTTCAATATTGAACAGCATCAGCTTCAAATTCGGGATGTTAGTCTCTGACTCTGATTCTGATTCTTCCTCGGTATTAATTTCATGAGCGATCTTCGCTTTCTCACTTGCTTTGCGGATCAGCTCATCGTACATATCGACGCCAATGAAATTAACATCCGGATATTTCTTGCTCATTTCACTGATGAAACGCCCTTTTCCCATCCCAAGTTCAGCATGAATAGGGTTATTATTGCCAAATAACTCGGCCCATTTGCCTTTATAATCTTTGGCATTGAGAACAACGAGTTCCTTCTGACGTTCTATATCTTCTCGAATTCCTTTTCTTCCCCGTAAACGCATCTATTATTTGCCTCCTACACGTACAAGCTATCGAATACAAATCATAGACCATTCTTGGGAAAAAATCAAAGGGAATTACACTTCCAGTTCATGATATTCAATGGTTTTGGAGGTTGCAGGGAACAACTTACGATCTAAGGAGCGATGCACCTTTTGTCTGGCTTCCTTTGCTACATTCGGATCTGCCACAAATTTCACACCGCTGCTTAACGCCTGTGCTTCCCTCACAGTAAGCTCAACCGTCAGGGTATCTGTCGATAAAGAAGTAGTAATCATGATTACTTCACCTACTTTCAATTCAACTTTTAATCGTAGTTTTGGTTTGGAAGGATATCTTTATGTATGGAAGATCATGAGGGGGAAGGAATATGTAGCAACAGCGTAATAGCGCGATTCCTAGGCGCGCGCGTTGTAGCCGACGCATGGCCGCGGTCTCAAACCCACGTTGTATTTTGTGCAACCATTCGCCTATAATCGGGCATCAGCACGCTGCTATATTGTACTTTATACAATGATTTAAGCCCTAGACTGCTCAGATCTCACCTTTTCGCAATAAATGGTTGTACTTTGTGCAACGAAAGACAGCATTCGCAGTCAGACCGCGCCATTATGTTGTATAAAATGCAACGAAGGCGCTTGGATTCGACCTTGCTGCCTGGCCATCTCGCCACATCGATCACTCATCACCAGTACCTAATCACCATCCACCGTATCCATAGCTAGTAGCAATCCCATCAATCATCACCCAACAAGCTAGCGTCAATCACTCTTCTCCTCCAAGTCCATTCACCGATCCCACACGATGACCATTCCTCACTATCTTCATCTGCATTCACCAATCAATCCATCATCATCCATCTCAACACCAGTCACCGATCCTATCACCCATCACGATAACACGCTAACCACTCATTCCTCACTATCTTCACTTCCATTCACCAATCCCATCACCACCATCTCCATCTCCATCTCCATCTCCATCTCCATCCCCATCACCATCATCACCGACCATCATCACCGATCACCAATCTCATCAACGACCAACGACCAACGACCAACGGCCACTCAAATTTTAGTGGGAAATAGTGCTGCTAATTTGTTCCTTTTTCCTGGTTTCATGCGAATAGATGGAAATTATCATGCTAATTCCTCTGGTTTCGCCTGAAATAAGGCGCACCGATCGAAATAGCTGTACAAGTTCCAGTTATTACACCAAAGCCTCTTTAAGCATCATTTTTTACAGTAGAAATTCCAGTTATTTCGCCAACGAACAAGATAAAAGGTGAAGCTAAGCCTATATATTAAGAAGAAAAGCGCCCCCCGTTAGGAAGGCGCCTAATTAATTACTTATAGCTCTCATCTCTGCGTTTATTGCCTCCCCTTAATCCCGCCAAACCTATTAACCCTACCAATCCAAGCCATCCCCAGTTCATACTTTTGTCGGTAGTTGTGGTCGCATAGGCGCGATAAGATGACGTATCATAATTGCCGCGATTCGTTCCCGCCGTGCCTGTCGTGCTCATCCGATCCATGAGATTATTGCCGTAACCGTTGATTTGACCTAAGACGCCAGTGCCAGTGCCGGTACTTTTCCCCGTATACGTATTAGTTGTTGTTCCGTCTAGTCTGTGCATGCCATCATGCTTGTGTGGATAAGCAGTTGGAGCAACTGGACTTGTAATCGGAGCTGTAACTCCATTGTACGTATTCGTATTGGTCATCGTCCCCGTTCCGTTCAACAAGCCTGTCCCAGCACTAGTACCAGTCGTAGCGTCATAATTACTGCCCGTATAGCCCGATGTTGTCGTAGTTCCCGTCCCCATTGTTCCTGAAGTACYCATATGAGTGTTCATTGTCGGTGTACTCATATTTGCGTGCGCCCCAACTGCCCCAAAGCTCAATGCTGTCGTCAAAGCTACCGCCAATGTCACTGTACGAAACTTTTTCACTTTTTCATTTCCCCTCTCGGCATATGATCGTCATGCAAAGTTATCATGCTCTGATAAGCCCATTTTTAACGGGGAAGTTGGTGGAAAGGCAGGGGTCGCTTTCATGTTTATTTTTCGCTACAATAGGGTGGAAGGAAAGGAGTTCTAATCTGATGTCTACAATAATACAAGAATCACCTCAGCTCTGGGGGGATAAACGTTTCCATACATGGAATTATGAAATGCGCGAAGCGTTCGGCGGCAAAGTGTTCAAAGTCATGCTGGATGCAGGCTTTACTTGTCCGAATCGCGATGGCAATATTGCAACTGGCGGTTGTACGTTTTGCAGTGCGAGAGGCTCTGGCGATTTTGCCGGGAGCCGCCGCGACGATCTCGTTACGCAATTTAACAAGATCAGAGATCTTCAGCATCAAAAATGGCCGGAAGCCCAATATATCGGCTACTTTCAAGCCTATACGAATACGTATGCACCTGTGGAGCAGCTCCGCGAGTATTATGAAGTCATTTTACAGCAGCCAGGCGTAGTAGGCTTATCAATTGCAACGCGGCCCGACTGCTTGCCGGATGATGTTATTGAATATTTGGCGGAGCTGAACCAGCGAACCTATCTATGGGTAGAAATGGGCTTGCAGACCGTTCATGAATCGACGTCTCAGCTGATTAACCGCGCACATGATACTCAGTGCTATTTGGATGCCGTGGCAAAGCTTAGGAAGCATAATATTCGCACGTGTGCGCACATTATTTACGGATTGCCTGGGGAAAGCCATGAAATGATGCTAGACACCGGCAGAGCTGTCGCTCAAATGGATGTACAGGGCATCAAAATTCATTTGCTTCATTTAATGCGTAAAACACCTATGGTGAAACAGTATGAAGCTGGACTGCTCGAATTTCTTGAAAAAGATGAGTATGTGAAGCTCATTGTCGATACGCTTGAATTTCTGCCACCGGAAATGATCGTTCATCGGCTAACCGGAGATGCTCCGCGCGATTTGCTGATTGGCCCGATGTGGAGTCTTAAAAAATGGGAAGTACTGAATAGCTTCGATAAGCTATTAGCAGAAAGAAATACATGGCAAGGTAAGTATTGGAAAGGCAAAACCAACAAATAAATAGCCGCCAGGTTCAAACCCATTTCCATTATGAAGCGTTTCCTATTATATAGTGAGAACTTATATAGAAGGAGATGGGTGCGATGAATAAAAGAGTTGGAGCAGCTTTGGTTGGATTCATGCTAGTCATGTCAGGATGCGGAGCGGCGCCCGAAACAGCGGCGCCGGTTTCTGTATCGCCGTCACCATCCATGACGGCAAGTGCCACGCCTGCCCCTGCGGCGCAGACGGCAACACCATCAGCCGCGGCCACGCCAGCGGCTGCGACAACAGCGCCGGCTACGCCAGTGCCGGCTACGCCTGTGCCGGCGGCAAGCGGCACGCCGCAGCCGAGCACAGCGGCTGCGACACCAAGCGCAGCGGCAGCAACCGCTGCGCCCGTGGAGTCGGCTACGGCGAAGCCGACGCCGGTGCCTACACCAACGCCAGCGCCTGCGAGCGTGGCGCCTACCCCATCCGAGAAGCCGCAGGCTACGGATGCCGGTGTTACGACAGCAGCGCAGGCGCAAGCGCTGTTCAAGGACAACTGCATGGCCTGCCACGGGGCTGGCCTTGAAGGAGATTTCGGGCCGAACCTGACGAAGGTCGGTTCGCGTAAAACCAAAGATGAGATTGTGCAGCAAATCAACAAGGGCAGTGGTGATATGCCACCTTTCCAAAAAGCCTTAAAGGCCGAAGAGATCGAAGCGCTAGCCACCTGGCTGGCAGCCAAAAAATAACTGTCGCTTACAAACACAATCAGCATGGAGGCTTTCTTCGTATGGGTTTCGTTTCTGTTCTAGGTTTTGCTCATCAATTAATCGGCCAGCGTGTTCAACCAGGCGATACCGCCATTGACGCGACACTTGGCAACGGCGTAGACACCATCTTCCTTGCGAAGCTGGTAGGCCGCCGCGGCCAAGTGTACGGCTTTGATATCCAGCAGCAAGCGCTGGATCAAACGAAGATGCGTCTGGAGAAGGAACTCCCAGACGCATCTTCTTCTGTGCACATGAGCTTATGCAGCCATGCGCTCATGGAGGCGGCTGTGCCGGATGACCGCCATGGCAAGGTAGCCGCGGTCACTTTCAACCTCGGCTACCTGCCTGGCGCCGATCCGGCAACAATCACGAAGCAGGAATCTACCCTTCCTGCTCTGGAAGCGGCTCTCCGCCTGCTTCGCAAAGGCGGGATAGTGACCATCGTGCTGTACAGCGGGCACGATGGCGGCTCTGAAGAAGCGGCTGCTGTGGAAGCTTGGGCACAGCAGCTCCCGCTCGCAGCTTATCAGCTGCTGCGCTACCAATTTATGAATACTAGTGCGCATGCCCCCTATCTCTTGGCTCTAGAAAAAAGATAGACCCATGGTATAATGCTAGATAGTAGTAGAGTTGCTCTTTTACTGCTTATTAAATACATAGAGAGAAAGTAGGGATAGTAGTGAAATCATACCCGCTTCAATTTCAACCTGAAATGAAAGAACGTGTCTGGGGTGGCAGAGCCCTGGAGAAGTTTGGATTTCAGCTGCCGGAAGGCGCGATTGGCGAAGGCTGGATGATCGGCGATCACCCGAACGGAACTACGAAAGTTATTAACGGAGAGCTCGAAGGTCTTGGTTTGGACGAAATCCGTGAAAAATACGGTAAAACATTATTCGGCACCAAAGGCTTTTCCGAAAAGAACGGACGTTTTCCACTCCTGATTAAACTTTTGGATTGTGAAGACGATCTGTCCGTTCAAGTTCACCCAAATGATCACTATCATAACTTGGCCGCGGGAGAACTAGGCAAAACCGAAATGTGGTATATCCTAGATGCCAAGCCCGGCGCCAAAATCATATATGGCATGAAGGAAGGCGTTACACGCGAAAGTTTAGCGCAAGCCATTAGCGAGAATCGTATCTTGGACTGCCTGCAGGAAGTTCCTGTAGAAGCCGGCGATTCCTTCTACATTCCTGCCGGAACTGTTCATGCGCTTGGCGCAGGAGTATTGGTTGCCGAAATTCAGCAAAACTCCGATACAACTTACCGTCTGTATGACTACAACCGTCCTGGCTTGGATGGCAAACCGCGCGATCTTCATATTGAAGATTCGCTGAATGTCATTGCCTATGAAGGTTCAGGCTCCACGCGTATGAAAACAAACCAAAGCGAAACCAGCACATGGTTGACGCTGGCCGAGTCTCCTTTTTTCATCGTCGAAAAAGGTTTAGTTGGACCCAAGTGGGAGCTTAGCACATCACCAGAAAGCTTCGTGATCCTCGTTATTGCTGAAGGAAATGGAACGCTTCAATGGGAAGATGGCAGCATCTCCACCAAGCCGGGCGACTGTTTCTTGCTTCCAGCCGATCTGGGCGGCTATGCGCTCGAAGGCAGCATGACGGTCATTCGCAGCTACTTGCCTTAACATCCCATGCACGCCTGATAGCCGTAAATGGCATACAAAAAGCGCTCCATCCGACATCATAATGATGTGGTGGAGCGCTTTATTATGCGTGCCTGTCTATTCTTCCGACAAGGAGCTTTCTTTTAAAATAACGTCATGGGCGCCGCCCTCTACTAAGCTTGTTGCCGAAACAAGAGCAATTCTCGCCTTGCTTTTCAGCTCATCCAAGCTAAGCGATCCGCAGTTGCACATAGTGGATTTTATTTTGCCAAGTGTCTTGTCCAAGTTCTCCTGCAGGCTTCCCGCATAAGGCACGTAGGAATCAACGCCTTCTTCGAATAAAAGCTTACTTTTGCCGCCTGTATCGTAACGTTGCCAGTTACGGGCACGGTTGGAGCCTTCACCCCAGTACTCTTTCACGAAGTTGTTGCCTACCTTCAGCTTTCTCGTTGGACTTTCATCGAAACGGGCGAAATATCTGCCGAGCATCACGAAATCCGCACCCATAGCTAAGGCTAGCGTAATATGGTAGTCATGCACGATACCACCATCGGAACAGATTGGAATGTACGTCCCTGTTTCTCTATAATACTCGTCTCTGGCTTCTACCACTTCCATGATGGAGGAAGCTTGACCGCGGCCAATCCCTTTTTGTTCCCGTGTGATACAAATTGAACCGCCACCGATTCCTACTTTTACGAAATCCGCGCCGGACTCCACGAGGTATAGGAAGCCCTCACGGTCGACAACGTTACCAGCCCCGATTTTCACATTGAAATTCTCTTTCACATACTGGACCGTTTCACGCTGATATTCGCTGTAGCCATCAGAAGAATCGATGACCAGAATGTCTACTCCCGCGTCAACGAGAGCAGGAACTCTTTCTTTATAATCCTTGGTATTGATTCCTGCACCAACAATATAACTTTTGTTCGTATCAAGAAGCTCCATCGGATTTTCTTTATGTTCATCGTAATCTTTGCGGAAAACAAGAGTTTCAAGCTTCAATTGCTCATCAACAATCGGCAAGCAGTTAAGCTTGTGATCCCAAATTAAATTGTTCGCTTCCGATAGAGAGATACCTGATTTTCCGTAAATCAGTTTATCAAAAGGTGTCATAAACTCACGAAGCGGACGATCCAGCGGATCACGGCTTTTCCGGTAATCGCGACCTGTTACAATACCTAGCAGCACGCCATTAGCAGTACCATCGTCCGTAATCGCAACTGTGGAGTGGCCAGTCTCTTCTTTCAATGCCAGCACATCGCTTAATGTATGATCGGGCGTCAAGTTAGAACGGCTAACGACGAAGCCAGCCTTATACCCTTTCACTTTCCGTACCATTTGTGCTTCTTCTTCAATCGACTGCGAGCCAAAAATAAATGAAATCCCGCCACAACGCGCCAAAGCAATCGCCATTCCATGATCGGATACGGCTTGCATGACAGCAGATGAAAACGGGATATTAAGCGAGATGGCAGGCTCCTCGCCTTTATTGAATTTGACAAGCGGTGTTTTGAGCTTTACATTCGCTGGCGTACAAGCCTTCGTTGTAAGGTTAGGAATTAACAGAAACTCACTGAATGTGCGGGATGGTTCTAGGTAATACGTAGCCACTTTACATTTCCTCCTCATCGATCCATAGGTAAATTTTTTCAATCTTATCATTGAACCTCACCTGTGGTCAATGGTTATTTCAGGGAAACGTTAATTTAGCCCTTCCAAATCTGCGGTTCGGCCTCTCCGTTCCTATATTCCATGTACGTAGGCGTTATGTCGAGGACGACGTAGTTAGGATCCTGCGGACCGTCAAACCACTTTGCCATTTCTTCAGTCCACAGCTTCTCACGTATTGCACTGTCCTTGCTTATCGTTGCTGTTGCTTGAATCTGCAGAATGTCAGAGGACTTTTTCCCGTCATACCCGACAAGGATATGGACATTGGGATTGTCCTTCACCTCGTCTACTTTATCCGTCTTCCGATTCGTGGCCAAATACAGAGTCAGCCCCTCATGATGCAGCGCCATATAGCGAACTTTAGGCTTCGTTCCTTCAACCGTAGCAAACGAGCAAATTTTATTTGCGTCCAAAACCTTTTCAATTTGCTCTTCCAATTTATTCTTCGTCTCGATCATGCAGCAAATCTCCTTTCATATCAGGGGCCATTAAGTAAGCAGCCTGTGAGTCAACTCCCCTAGATTACCCTGAAAATGCACGTTTTTATGCGAAAAGCCCCGCACCCATCATCGTGACGACGGGTGCGGGGCTTTCTTTCTATACAGTCGCGGTCTGGTGTATCGGCATGCTGTAACAGCTAGCTGCAAGCTGGGCATCCGGCGGGAAATGTACGATAAGCAGCTCGTTGCTGGTTGAATCAATCTCACCGGTTTGCAGATAAGTCTGCAAAGCGAAAGGCAGCACCTCAAGCATCGCATGCTTGTGGAGATCTTTCTCATTAATGCGAAGAAGATGGAAGTCTCCGCTTGCAAGCTCCGGCTGCTCAGCCAATAGCTTGAGGTAAGCGTTCTGTTCCGACTTCTCCAGTGTGAAGTCCCACCAGATTTTACGCGGCTTATATTTATGTCCCAGGAAATAATCCAACTTCATGAGACCTTCGATAACGGCCATATTCTTCGCTTCACGTTGAAGGAGAAACTCGCGTAAGCGGGTAAATAGATCCTCGAGCTGATGCCCGATTTTCTGCCAGCCGCGACCTTCCCAGAAGTCACCGAACTCTTGGAAGAAATCGAATGCCGATGCGAATTCATGGGCGATCAAATATTTGACCGTATGATCCATACGGTGCGCATTCCAATATTTCTCGAGCACATCCTCAACCCGCTTGATACGAATCAAATCGGTAAACGGAAGGATGTCATTCCCGAGAATCTCATACGGGGCATGATCCATATACACGTAGCCATATTTATGCGCGTCTTTGCGCATCCCCGTGCCCCGCAGCATTTTGAGGAAACCAAGTTGCAGCTCTTCCGGTCMTAGCTCGAATACATCATTAAACGTCTTGCGGAATGAATGATAGTCCTCTTCCGGCAGACCAGCGATGAGATCGAGATGCTGATCGATTTTGAAGCTGTTTTTCACCTTGGAGACGGTTCGGCTCAGCTTCATGAAGTTTTGTCTGCGCTGCACCAGTTCATTCGTGGTGTCATTCGTCGACTGTACGCCGATTTCAAAACGGAACGTACCTGGCGGTGCATTTTCAGCCAAATAATCAAGAACTTCCGGCCGCATAATGTCCGCCGTAATCTCGAATTGGAACACGACGCCGCGATGATTGGCAATCAGAAATTCAAAAATYTCCATCGCATAGTCACGTTTGATGTTAAACGTTCGGTCAACGAACTTGATCAGCTTCGCGCCTGAATCTATTAAGTACAGAAGATCCGACTTCGTCCGTTCCATATCAAAGTACCGTACGCCCACTTCAATACTGGACAGACAGAATTGACAAGAGAACGGGCAACCGCGGCTCGTTTCGAAATATACGACGCGATTAGCCAAGCTTGGCAGGTCTTCAGCAAACCGGTGTGGGGACGGGATGTCATCGAGCTTGAGCTTCGGTCTGCTCGGCATCAGCACGATTTCTTCGCCTTTGCGGTACGCAAGCCCGTACACGAAGTGATATTTGCGCGTTGTCGAAATTTCCGTCAGCAATTGGTGGAACGTCTCTTCGCCTTCGCCCATAACGATAAAGTCAACTTCTGGAATCCGCTTCATCCAGTATTCCGTATCGTAAGAAACTTCAGGACCGCCGAGCATGATGAGAATTTCGGGTCTGATTTTCTTAATCATTCTGATAATATGAATCGTCTCTTCAATGTTCCAAATGTAACAGGAAAAGCCCAGCACGTCTGGCGCCTTCTGGTACAGGTCGGAGACAACGTTCATCACTGGGTCTTTGATCGTATATTCGGTAATTTCAACATCAAAATCCTTCTCGCAGAACGCTTTCAAATAGCGCAGCGCCAAGGATGTATGAATGAATTTGGCATTCAGTGTGGTTACTAGTACTTTCATTGTAAAAAGACCTCGTTCTATTCTCGTTTATCGTTCTCTCTAATTCTACACGAAAACCGAGGAAATACAAAGGAGCGATGATAGGTGCAATTTGTAAGTTAAAGCACCATATCATCATCCATCTGCGGATTTTCATAAGGAAACTGCAAGTAGGAAGCTTCTTGGATGGCATTTTTCCATCTTTCGGCATGAGCGTGCAGCTGCTGTTCGACGTCTTGAATTCTTTGCTGCAGATCGCTGCTGCTGTCAGCCGCTCCGTTTTGCAGCGCCTGCTGCAGGGAGGTGCGTTCTTCGAACCACTGCGTTAATTGATATAAAAGCATAGGGAATTCCCGCCCTTTCTCACACGTTAAGTAAGTATAAGTATTCCCGATGTGTGGGGGCGGCATACCGTGATGTAAAACATCGTCTTAGCTGTTCGGAGTGGCTTCACTGTCACTAAGTAGCGCCGATTACTCCTGCTATTTTCCAGATTTGATCCACTTTCTACCGAATAACTGGAATTTCCACCGCTAATTTATCCATATCTCGCAGATTTCGTCCAGGTACCGACGATTTAGCTGTAGCTTCTACTGCTATTTCACTCCCTGCCGCAGAATAGCTCAGAATAACAGTAGTTTCTCCATCTATTTCAGCTGAGGCAGTGGCTGCGGCTGCGGTAGCGACAGCGACAGTGGCTGCGACAGTGGCTGCGACAGTGACAGCGACAGTGGGAGCGGTAGTGGGAGCGGTAGTGGCTGCGACAGTGACAGCGACAGTGGCTGCGGTAGTGGCTGCGACAACGGTAGAGGTAGAGGCTCTGGTAGTGGCAGCTAACCCGAATGCTCCTTTGGACAGTGAAACTTACCTCCAAGTTAACGATGAAACAGTCTGGAAGTTGGTTCGATTTTGGCGCTAACCTCCGTCTGCCTACGAAAGCAAAGCCCCTCCCTGCAGAAGCACATCCTGCAGCTCGGCAATATCGATCTCGCTCGGGCGTACGCCGTGCTTAACAGCAAGACCGGCTGCAGAGCCGGCCGCTTGCCCCGTTGCCATGCAGCTCGGGGTCAGGCGCGTCGTGGCTAACGCTTCGTGCGTCGTCGAGATACAGCGACCTGCGGTGAGCAGGTTCTCGATTTTTTGCGGAAGCAGGCAGCGGTAAGGGATGTCATATGCGCCATCGCCTTGGACCCAGGCGGCCGTCACGCCTTTGCCGGAAGGATCATGGATGTCGATCGGATACCCGCTACGCGCGATGACATCCTCAAAATGGCGACCTTGCACGACATCGTCCACCTGCAAAGCATACTGGCCATCAATACGACGTGTTTCTCGAATGCCGATCTGGGCGCCTACCGATGAGATCGACGCTTTTTCAAAGCCGGGCAGGTTATTTTTCATAAATTCCGCCACCATCAGCACCTGCTTGCGCCCAAGCTCCTCCGCTTCGGTCAAATCCTCCACATTGGTGCCGTCAAGCCCCTGCACACGCGTAGTATTGACCAGTACTTCGTCGTCTTCAGGTCCAGTGAAAAAGAGCACCTGATCACGATTGATCGGTAGATTCGCTTCCTTCCAGTGCTTGAAGTAACCCAAAACACCGGACAATGGCAGTTCTGCTAGTTCGGAGAACGGTGTTTTTTTATAAAACTCATCCGGATGGTCAATCATGTACTGTTTCACACCCGCCAAATCCACACCGCGCATGCGGAATTTCATCGTCATCGGCTGTGTCAGCTTATCCCCTTCACGACCTTGCAGGCACGGAGCACCAGACAAGTACGCGAGATCGGCATCACCCGTCGTGTCGATAAATACTTTGCCGCGTACATCAATTCTGCCCGATTTGGACGTGAGTTGCACCGATTGAATGCGGTTATCTACAGTTTCCACTTGATCGACAAAGCTGTGAAAAAGCAGCTTAACGCCAGCTTCCTTGAGCATATCCACTGCCAGCACTTTGTAAATCTCAGGGTGATAAGGCGTTATGGTGTTCACGAATCCAACGGTATCTCGGAGATGCCCCGGCGAGGCATTCATCGCCATAAGACGATCAATAATCTCCTGCGCCAGCCCCTTAATCACCTGCTTACCGTCCGTCGTATGGAAGGTCATCCATGGATAGACAAGCGCAGCCGTCGACATCCCGCCAATAAACCCATATTTCTCGATCAAAACCGTCTTGGCCCCGCTCCGCCCTGCTGCAATAGCCGCATTAACACCCGCTGGACCGCCACCAACAACAACGATATCCGCTTCTATGATTTTATTCATGTGGATCTCTCTCCCTTGTTTAAAATTCAGCCCACGATCTCGCTTTTCCCAAGTATAGATGAAATTTAACTTTCAATTTAGTTTAAAATTAGTTTAAAATTACTACATACTTGTACAAGGGGACTCCGGAACTTATGCGCAAAAGAATAACGCTCCACGATCTCGCCGCTCAGCTTGGCCTAACGATTCAAACGGTGTCCAAGGCACTTCGTGGATTACCTGGCATGTCCGAACAAACACGAAGTGAAGTATTTAAGCTTGCGCGCGAGCTTGGTTATATGACCAAAGATCAGAAGCAGACGTTGCAGCTTGATCATATCTCGCCTTATCCWGTTGTTCAGCGCAGATTTGTG
>NZ_JBFTQB010000039.1:0-14220 GCF_056398785.1 Paenibacillus sp. 01T422
CATCCATGTTCCCGCCCCAACGAGGCATCGGCATTTTGAAGAACTGCTCCAAGGATTTCAAACGAAACTCAAGCATCCAATCAGGCTCCCCCTTCATTCTGGAGATTTCTTCAACGATTTCACGAGTCAAACCTTTTCCGGACTGGAAAATCGATTTGTGCTCATCTCGGAAACCATACTTATAATCTTCAAGATCTGGCATTTGTTTTGCCATGGTTATTTCCTCCTTAGCGTTTTGGGTTACAGATCAATAACAAGTTCTATGCAATCGCTAAAAGCGTTAGTTATCGGTCTTTTGGGTATGTTCAATACCTTTGCGAAGAGCGTTCCATGCCAGGGTTGCGCATTTGATCCGCGCAGGGAACTTATTCACCCCAGATAAAGCCTCTATATCTTCATATTCAAATTCAACAGATTCGCCTTTCATCAGGCCAGAAAAATCTTCCGCCATCTTCAGCGCCTCTTCGAGCGTCTTGCCTTTGACAGCATCCGTCATCATGGATGCGGAAGATAGAGAGATCGAACAGCCTTCGCCTGTGAATTTCGCCTGTTTCACGATACCATCTTCCACCAACATTTGCAGCGAAATTTTGTCACCGCAAGTTGGATTGTTCAGATCGATAGTTACCGCTTCACCAGACTCAAATTTCCCCCGGTTACGAGGTGTTTTATAGTGATCCATAATGACTCTACGGTATAAATCATCCAATTGCATGGCCGAAGTACTCCTTTGTTTTTTGTAAGGCCATCACAAGACGGTCAATATCTTCTTCTGTATTGTATAGATAAAAGCTTGCACGAGCTGTGCTGCTTACTTCAAGCCATCTCATCAGAGGCTGTGCGCAGTGATGGCCTGCACGAATCGCTACTCCCTCTGCATCCAGAACAGTTGCCACATCATGTGGATGTACATCACCCAGATTAAACGTAACAAGTCCCGCACGGTTGCTAGTTGGCCCATAAACAGTCAGATCTTCAATCTGAGTCATACGTTCCATTGCATAATTCGTGAGCTGAATATCATGTTTGAAAATATTGTCCATTCCGACTTCTTGCAGAAAATCAATCGCCGCGCCAAGTGCGACAGCGCCTCCGATGATTGGCGTTCCGCCTTCGAACTTCCAAGGCAGTTCCTTCCATGTCGATTCATACAGATCCACATGGTCAATCATCTCGCCGCCAAACTCAACGGGTTCCATGTTTTCGAGCAAGGCCTTCTTGCCATACAATGCCCCAATTCCGGTTGGTCCACACATTTTATGTCCGGAAAGCGCGTAAAAGTCGCAATCCAAATCCTGCACATCCACTTTCATGTGTGGAGTGCTTTGTGCGCCGTCAACCACCATTTTTGCACCATGTTTATGGGCAATTTGGGCGATTTCTTTGACAGGGTTGATAACACCCAGCACGTTGGAAACATAAACAACCGAAACGATCTTGGTACGGTCTGTAATCGTGTTCTCTACATCTGCCAGTGAAATCGATCCGTCGGGCTGTAAAGGGATATATTTTAAAGTGGCGCCTGTTGCCTTAGCGGCTTGCTGCCATGGAATCAAATTGCTGTGATGTTCCATTGGCGTGAGGACGATTTCGTCGCCTTCGCTGAGTACCGCTTTGGCATAGCTGCTTGCCACAATATTGATGGCTGTTGTCGTGCCTCTGGTGAAAATAATTTCTTGCTCACTGGATGCGCCGATGAACTTAGCAACTTTCGCTCGAGCTCCTTCGTACGCATCTGTTGCTCGGGAACCTAGGGTATGAACACCGCGATGTACGTTCGCATTGTCCCATTCATAGTAATGCTTGAGTGCCTCAATCACCTGAATGGGCTTCTGGGATGTAGCAGCGCTGTCCAAATACACCAGTGGATGACCGTTCACTTCTTGTTTTAGAATGGGAAAAAGTTCACGTATCTCGGCTGTATTCATTGTCCCAGCTTCCTCTCCACTAAGCTTTGCAGCTGTTCTTCAACGCTCTTAATCGGAATTTCGGAAACGACTGGCGCCAAGAATCCGTAAATGATCAAGCGCTGAGCTTCTTCTTTCGTAATACCGCGGGACATCAAGTAATGCACTTGCTCGGCATTCACTTGACCAACACTCGCAGCATGGCCTGCTTTAACATCATCTTCATCGATGAGAAGGATTGGGTTCGCGTCTCCACGAGCTTTGGGGCTAAGCATCAACACTTTCTCCGTTTGTTGACCGTTACAGCCTTGTGCTCCCTTTTCGATCTTCGTGATCCCGTTGATGATTGCTGTAGCGCCATCTCGCATAACTGCACGTGTAATCATGTCGCTCGTGGAGGCTTTGCCCCAGTGAACAGCGCGTGTTGTTAAGTTAAGCTTCTGCTCATGCGTACCAACACAAATGATTTTCGCATCGGAATCAGACCCTTTGCCTCTCAGGATAGATGTCGTATCCGACATTGTATTCCCGTAGTTCATTTCCCCAACTACCCACGCAATGCTAGCATCGTTCTCAAGAATAGCCCGGCGGTAAGTCAAATCCGTAACGGACTCTTCAAAGTTATGAACGGACGCGTAACTTACGCGTGCACCCGGTTTCGCGAATACTTCAACGATTCCGTTCTGAACGAGTTCAGCTCCCGACAAGGAAGATACGAAGTTATCCACGTAGGAAACAGAGCTGAATTGTTCTGCGACAATCAGAACGTGCGGAGCAAATGTAGCTTCAGCATCATCAGTAACAAACAACGCTTGAAGTGGAACTTCTACACGAACATCTTTTGGTACGTAGATGAAAATACCACCGTTCCATAGCGCAGCGTGCAGAGCTGTCAATTGATTTTCGTTCGCTTCGATAGCTTTCATGAAGTAAGGTTTCACTAGATCGGCATGATCGCGAATCGCTGTTTCCAAATCAGTGAAAATGACGCCTTGCTTCTTGAGTTCTTCGGAAACTTGATTGTACACAACTCCGGAGTTGCGTTGAACAATCAGGTTATCTGAGTTCGTTAGTCCTTGCGCAACTTCTGGCAAAGACTCAAGGGAAGTCAGAGGAGTTGGCGTTTTATAGGAACCGTAGGAGGAAATGCTCCAACGATCAATTCTTGTCTTTTCAAGCGTAGGTAATTCCAAAGAATTCGCTAATGCCAACCCTTCTGTACGAAGGGCAGTCATCCATTCCGGCTCCTGCTTGCTGCGGGAGAGCTCGATGACAGCATTAGAATCTATGGAAAGTTGTGTTTGAGTACTCATGGTATTCCTCCTAATATATAAGGACCTTTGACCCTAAGATCAAAGTCTCTCCTCTCTTTAGTACTTCGGCCCCGGCGTGTTCATTGGGATTTTGAATTCTTCCTCGTCTTGGCCAACCGTTTCGTCCACGATGCCGAGTTCTTCTTTGATCCAATCGTAACCTTCCGATTCCAGACGCTCAGCTAGCTCTGGACCACCGGATTTCACGATGCGACCTTGCATCATAACATGTACAAAATCAGGTTTAACATAGTTGAGCAAACGTTGGTAATGCGTAATGATCAAGAAGCCGCGCTCTTCACTGCGCATAGCGTTAACGCCTTCAGCTACGATACGCAATGCATCGATATCAAGACCGGAGTCAATTTCGTCAAGAATAACGAATTTAGGCTCAAGCAAAAGCATTTGCAGGATTTCGTTACGTTTTTTCTCACCGCCGGAGAAACCTTCGTTCAAGTAACGGTGCATGAACTCAGGGTTCATTTCAAGCTGTTTCATTTTCGCTTCCATTTGGCGAATAAACTTGATCAATGAGATTTCGTTGCCTTCGCCACGACGTACATTAATTGCGCTGCGCAAGAAGTCAGC
This sequence comes from Paenibacillus sp. 01T422, assembly GCF_056398785.1. Lineage (NCBI taxonomy): Bacteria > Bacillati > Bacillota > Bacilli > Caryophanales > Paenibacillaceae > Paenibacillus > Paenibacillus sp. 01T422. The sequence continues at coordinate 3,809 of NZ_JBFTQB010000039.1, forward strand.
GTTCGTTACGCCAGTGATTTCGCTCGGGTATTGCATAGCTAGGAACAAACCAGCGCGTGCTCTCTCGTCAACAGCCATTTCCAAAACATCTTCGCCCTCTAAAGTAACAGAACCCTCCGTTACTTCATATTTCGGGTGACCCATCAAAGCGGCTGCAAGCGTACTTTTACCTGTACCGTTCGGTCCCATGATAGCATGGATTTCTCCGCCTTTGATTTCAAGACTTAACCCTTTCAAAATTTCCTTTCCTTCGACGTTCGCTCTAAGACCGTCTATTGTAAATGTTGGTGAATTTGCCATTTTCTTTAAGCCTCCATAATGTTTAAATGTACTAGATAAACGATAATCATAAAATGATTATCATTGATTCTCATTAGAATAATTCTATTATAACTTACTATGTCAAATCAAGAAAGGGCAATTGCTTCAAAAAGGTGGGCATTTTGTGAAAATGCAACCATTTTCTTACGACAAAGTTTGCTTGATTTCAGCAACCTGCGCAGCAAAATCCTCATCGCTCAAAACCGGAACTAGCGAGGATTCGGGCGGTGTTTCAGCCCCAAGCTCAATCCRTGACTTACAGCCAATATAGGCTTGCTCAATTGGAATATGTATAGGTTCTGCCAGTCGATACACTCTTAAGAGCATGAGATGCAGCGGATTTTTTCGTTTCCACTTCAATCTCTCGTCCGTGAAATTTTCCGTCCAAATGTGATAAGGATACAGTTTATTCAACAGTTCTCCATCACTGATCTCAATATCCTCGATCATCCTGGCATACGAACGGATWGTAATCTGGTCATCCTGAGCACTCCAACCGACCAATGTTTCATCCATCACATTTCGATAACTTTCCTTGAGTAAATCTTTTCTCTGGTGCTCGTAAGTAGGATATAGAAAAAAATCATTGGATTCGACTTGAAAATCTCTTGTTTCCTCAACAATACCCCCTTTGCGCATAATAAAAATCTGTGTGCCGTCTTCCAGTGCTTTGATAGCCGAAGCCCACTCTTTCAAGGCCTTTGGTTTGTCCACCGACGCCAACTCCTTGTTATCCCAATAATCCATTTATTATAAGGAATTTGGAGAAGCAAAACAACACGGCATGAAAAGGCGAAAAGAAAGGGATGGCTCTCAGGCCATCCCTAAGTCTACTTATTTACATCTTCGGCGTAATACGATTGTTGTATACGGGCAAACTGTGTTTGATTCTGTTTCATCGGATTAGGGTCTGCATTCTTCCCGGGAGACTCCGCCTCGAAAGCCATGAAGAATAAGAAAAAGCACGCGGCCATTACCAGCAGCACATTCAGGATTTTCATCATCATTAGATCCTCCGAAAGCGAATTTGCTACTAGTATAACGAAGTATCATTAGGCTCATGTTTTTCCAGCTTAAAGAAATTGTAAAGGGGCTGACTGCTTGTGACTATCCCAGGAAAGATTGCAGCATCCAGCGGTGTTTTTCCAGTGAAGTCTGTATGGCTAGCAGCATATCCGAAGTCGTTTCGTCTTGTACTTCTTCACAGGCTTGCATACCGGCCTTTAGCTCTTGGGTGAGAATTGTGAAATCCTCAATGACGGCTTCAACCATTTTGGTTGCCGTCTCGGTTCCTTGCGCTTCTTTTAGGGAGGACAGTTCAATATAGGCTTTCATTGTCGCCGCTGGTTGACCGCCAATCGAAAGAAGACGCTCAGCAAGTTCATCTACATGCAGAGCTGCTTCATTATACAATTCCTCGAATTTGATGTGCAGCGTGAAAAACTGGTTTCCTTTTACGTACCAATGAAAGTTATGCAGCTTAATAAAAAGCAAGCCCCAGTTCGCAATTTGCTTATTCAGAACGGTTTGGATAGATTGAGCCGATGTTAGAGTCGTTGTTGCCATGAGAAGTGCCTCCTAGTTGTTATTTTCGGTACAGCATATACACGTTACTTTGCGTTCTTTGGGCCGATATTATGTAATTTGTGCAACATTTCCGAAGAGAGTATTTCAAGCGGCCCCTTTTTGCCTTATACTAGGGAAAGACGATTAATACACAGTAAACTAGTTGGAATTAATTTCAATGACTCATTAGGAGGCAAAACATGTCTACATATCATCCTTTAAGTGAAGCTCAAGCGATCGAATACGCTCGTCAAATCCCGGATTTGTTCCAACCCGGATCGGAACTGACCAGCCACGAAATCGGCGACGGCAACTTAAATCTCGTTTTTCGCATCTCGGAAATAGCTTCAGGGAAAAGCATTATTTTGAAACAAGCCCTGCCATATGCAAAGGTTGTCGGAGAATCCTGGCCGTTGACGCTTGACCGGGCACGGATTGAGAGCGAAGCGCTAATTATTGAAGAAGGATTAGTACCGGATCTTGTGCCGCATGTATATGCTTATGACGCGGATCTCGCGCTGACAGTGATGGAGGATCTAAGCGATCACATCATTATGCGCAGAGGGCTAATTGAACGGAACGAATACCCGCTGTTTGCCGAGCATATTGGACGTTTTATGGCAAATACGTTATTTTTCACCTCGGATTTAGGCAAAAATCAACAGGAAAAGAAAATCCAACTAGGCCGCTTCATCAATCCTGAGCTTTGCAAAATTACGGAGGATTTGATATTCGACGATCCATACCGTGATGCCGATACGAATAGCTTTGAAGATCATATCCGCGATGCGGCAGAGCAGCTATGGGCGGACAGCGAGCTTCACTTCGAAGTCGCAATTCTTCGCCAGAAATTCTTGACGAACGCGCAAGCGCTGCTTCATGGCGATTTGCATACGGGAAGTATTTTCATCAAACCTGACTCCACGAAAGTCATCGATCCAGAATTCGCTTATTACGGACCAATGGGCTTCGATATCGGAGCTGTGCTCGCGAATTTGATTCTTAACTTTGCTGGTCAAGAAGGTTGGAGCAAGGATCACGAAAGCCGTGAAGCGTACCGTGCTTATTTGTTGAATACTGTGAAAGAGGTATGGACGCATTTTGAAGCGAATTTCCGCGCGTTGTGGAATGAGCATGGTGTAGATCGTGTCTTCCAAGCGCCTGGCTACCAAGACTATTTCATTAAAAACCTGCTTCAGGATACTGCGGGCTTCACAGGTGCAAAAATGGTGCGCCGTATCGTAGGACTTGCTCATGTCGCAGATATTGATAAAATTGAAGATAGCGCTGCTAGAGAACGTGCTCAGCGTTTGGCGTTAGCGATCGGTACAAGCTTTATTCGCGCTAACCGACAAGTGGCTTCTATCGATGAGCTAATTGCCATCGTCACCAAAGAATCAGCAGCAGAAAGAGGATTCGTTCTATGACTAATAAGAACTTAGAAGGTTTAGAGGAGCAAGGTGCATTACAATCCTTGCGTTGGAATGGTCAGCAGCTTGATCTATTAGATCAGCGTTTGCTGCCAGAAGAGATTGTGTATTTGGCGCTGGAAACACCAATTGAGGTGTGGGAAGCGATTCGTCACTTGAAAGTTCGCGGGGCACCGGCTATCGGAATCGCCGCCGCGTATGGTGTATATCTAGGCATCCGCAACGTAGATGCTGCAGTAGATGAGCTTCTGGCGGAAGTACAGAAGCAAGCGGACTACCTGGCGACGTCCCGTCCGACAGCCGTGAACTTGTTCTGGGCGCTCGATCGGATGAGAGCGCAGGCTGGCAGTTTGGCAGCGGCTGGCGTTAGCGCAGACGCTTTCAAGGCTGCGCTTCTGGGAGAAGCGCAGAAGATTCAAGCGGAAGACGAGGAGACGAACCGCCAGATCGGCGAACACGCGCTGACGCTGTTCGAGGATGGCTTCGGCGTGCTAACGCACTGCAACGCCGGCGGTCTTGCGACAGCCAAGTACGGCACGGCGCTAGCGCCGTTCTACTTGGCTAAGGAAAAAGGCGTGAACCTGAAAGTGTTCGCGGATGAGACTCGGCCCGTGCTGCAAGGCGCGCGGCTTACAGCCTTTGAACTGCAGCAGGCCGGCGTCGACGTGACGCTGATCTGTGACAACATGGCCGGAGCGGTCATGTCCAAGGGCTGGATCCAGGCGGTCATCGTCGGAACCGACCGCGTAGCCGCTAACGGCGATGTTGCCAACAAGATCGGCACGTACAGCGTGGCGGTCTTGGCGAAAGCGCACGGGATTCCGTTCTACGTGGCGAGCCCGATCTCCACGATCGATTTGAACACACCTACAGGCGGGGACATTCCGATTGAGGAGCGCCATGAGGATGAAATCACGCAAGGCTTCGGCAAACGTACGGCACCGCAAGGCGTCAAAGTGTATAATCCTGCCTTCGATGTCACTCCGAGCGAGTACGTAACGGCGATTATTACGGAAAAAGGCATCGTTCGTGCTCCATATGCGGAGAACTTGCGTAAGCTTTTCGAATAAGGTAGCACCCTTATGCTTGTATAGTAATTTTTGCAAAATAGACTTAGTCCATCTATTCCTGGGGTGGCGACGTCCATTAGCCACTCGCCAATGAGTGGAGTGGCTTACTTATTAGGAACGCCGATAATTCCCTATTCCAGCAGAATCGACGTCCCTTTGGCAATGGACAGCTAAGTGGAGTGATGACTTATTGGTAACGCCGATTACTGCTGCTAATTCCCGCGTCTGATCCACTTTTGCTCAATTAACTGGAATTTCAAACGTTAATTTCATCAAATCCAGCTACTTTCGCCCGCAAGTGATGATTTAGATGCAGTTTCTGCAGCTATTCCCATCTGTGACTCGATGTAGCTCCGATTAGCGGTAGATTCTCCATCTATCGCTGCCGGCAGAAGCAGCAGCAGCAGAGCATGGTTCGTCGTCACCAATTAAAAAAGGCTATTCCTGCCGTATCCTAGTTGATTTCAACTACGATAACGGCGAGAACAGCCTTTTTCTTATCCATGCAGGCGTTCACGATACCGGTTCGGCGTGACACCATGCGCTTTTTTGAACACATAATGCAAATAATTACTGGAAGCAAAGCCGCTTTTCTCGGCGATCTTCTCCAAGGTCATAGTCGTTTGCAGCAGCTCTGTGCACACATGTTTCAAGCGAACCTGCTCCAGGTATTCACTGAAGGATATGTTCGCCTGCTCCTTAAAGATGCGCTGAAGCTGTCGCGAGGAGATCTGCAGCCGATCAGCAACGCCCTCAAGCGTCAATGGACGCCGGAAGTTGTCCTCGATGAACTGTACGGCAAGCTGATAGCGGTAGCTTTTCATGTCGCGTGCTGGCAAATCGAGCCCTTGATGATCCGCTTTGTAAGCGCCGATCGTTCTCAGCAACATCTGGATAATCGATTGTTTGATGATCGTATATTGTCCAAGCTGGTTGTCCCGCCAAGCTTCAAAAGCGACCAGAAAGCATTTCATCGCTTCCTGCCGGTCAAAGGCAGGGATATGCGGAAGCTCGCTTAGCTGCTTGATGCAAGCATCTGCCTCCGCGATCTCCCATGCTTCTCCCCAAGCCTGTGACTCGCTCCCAGAGTCTCCTACAGCCAATGAAGGCTCTTCCAGCCGCACAAAGTCCACATGCAAACACAACTCATCCATTTTTTCGTGTTCATCCGCCTCTTGACGGTGCGACACACCTGGAGCTGTCACATACAGCATCCMTTCCTGCAAAGGGTGGGTGACCCCATCTAGGATAACTATGCCTTTCCCGCTAGGGATGTAATGAAACTCGAATTCAGAATGATGATGGAAATCGATTAGCGTACCAGCCGGAAAGGAGGTCAGATGGCAGCGAAGTACACGGATTCCGTAAGATCCCCATCGAAAGCGCAAGTCCAAGCGATCGAGTGCTGTGGGATTTTCAAGCATCGGTTCAAAGTAAAAGGGCTGACTCATGCTGAACCTCTTTCCATCGTGTACAGATCAGTTATTATTGAGCTAAGGAATCAATACGTACTTGTTGTTTGGATTTCGCAGAGCGGTTGGAAGCCTCCATCAACTTGGTTAAGTCCACAGCCAGCTGAATATTTTCAGTAGCTTTTGTTCCGTTTTGAATGTGGTCTACCCATTGATCAAAAGCAGACGGCTTCTCTGTCGGACCGTTCTCGTAAGCTGTCCAGCCAGCGTCAGCAAGCTTCCTAGTACGCAGCAGAATTCTTCCGTCATGATCGGAATACAGCACGCTGCCTTCGGTACCATGAACTTCAATCACGAATGGTGAATGAGCGTTCACAAAGCCAGCCTCTACGATGCCTAGAGCGCCATTAGCATACTGAAGCGTAGCTACAGCATTATCTTCAACTTCTCTGCCCGTCACATACCCATAAGAAGCGCTTACAGCCTCAGGCAGACCCAAGAATAGACGAGTTAAATACATCGGATGACAACCAAGATCGATTAACGCACCGCCGCCACATTGTTCAGCATTGTAGAAATGCTCAGGCAGCCAGCCTTTCKGATTCGCCTCTGTTGAAATACCGCCATTGTGGGATAAACGAGTGCGCACGAGCGTAATCGAACCTAGCAGTTCCTTCGCGATAATTTCTTGTACAGCTAATGTATACGTTGGATTCAAACGCGGCAATGAAACCGTCAAAGTTACACCAGCTTCATTAACCGCATCTAGAATCTCATTCACTTCATGTAACGTTGGAGCAACAACTTTCTCCGTAAATATATGTTTACCTGCCTTTGCAGCAGCGACCATAATATCACGGTGCATGTTTGTCGGTGTGTCTACAACGACGCCGTCAATATCCTTATTTGCCAGTAACTCAGCAAGATCCGTATAAAAGGCAACACCACGCTGTGACGCTTCTGCTTGTCCGCGCTCAGGAATTTCATCCCACACCGCTACAATCTCGGTATCTTTGTGCTCGGTAACCTGTTTTGCATAGTCTCTTGCATGCACGTGCCAAAAACTTAACATTGCTACTTTAATCATGTTAACCTCCAAATAAGTGACTTGGCTTCATTTTAACATGCCTTGGCAGCTTGATAAATTTCGAATTAACGACAGACGAGGGTGCAAAATAACGACATCAATTTATTTACTTACAGGTACCGCATTGTAGTACTCTTCCATGGTCATCTTTTTGGCTACCATATCCTTAGCCGTATCCGTACCTACATAACGAATGTGCCATGGCTCATATTGGTACCCGGTAATTTTCTCTTTTCCTTTGGGATAACGGATAACAAATCCGTAGTCCTGGGCATGCTTCTCCAGCCAGTTCGCTTCTTTGGTCCCTCCAAAGCAATCCTCTGCGGCACACTTCCCGTCACTGCCGGATACATCGATCGCAAGTCCTGTTTCATGCTCACTTGTTCCTGGCACAGCGCTGTACGTTTTCGCTTTTTCCTCGCCATCCTTCAGAACGTAACGTTGGAATAGCGACTTCTGCGTTGCATATGAGCGATAGGCTGAAACGCCCGCTAAACTGATACCATCCTTTTTGGCGCCTGCAACTAGCTTTTCAATTGCTTCTGCCGCGGCAGTGCGCATTTTGCGTTTTTCAATCTTCTCCGCAAATGTAAAAGGAATATCCGGATAGACCAAATCCGTCGGCTCGTAGCTCGAAGGAAGTGAGAACTGTTTGTTCACGAGGACCGTCACACTCTCCGGCTTGGCAATGACTTGAAGTCCATCACCTTTGGAAGGCGTGCTGGATGTCTTCGGAGAAGCCGACGGGCTTTGAGCGGGCTTTGCGCTTGTTTGCGGCGAAGCTGTTGCCGTTGCCTCAGGCGTTGATGTGGAAGTCGCCGTATTGGGCGTAGCCGTTGTCGTCGCACTGGCCGAAGGGCTCGTGCTTGGTACATCCTTCTCTTTGCTGCTGCATCCCGATAGTATGGATAACGCTACGAGTAAGGCGAGCGAGTATTTTGTCTTTTTGTTCATGCTTAAATTAATGCCTCCCTGAAGTTGAAAAACTGACATATGAAATAGACTTCTCATCTCTAATAAAAGTTGCATGAAGTCGAATTTCAACGTAAAAAGGCTGCCATCTAGGTTTTGCGCCTAAATCGCAGCCTTCTCATATTTTATGCGGAACGGATGGTGGTTACAAGTTTAATCGGTTTCCAGAGTTTGGTTAAGCCTGACTTGCGGCAATCGCCTGCTCTAGATCATAGATGATATCTTCAATTGCTTCAGTTCCAACGGATAAACGAATAAGTCCAGAGGTCACGCCTGCAGAAATTTGTTCTTGTTCACTCAATTGGGAGTGTGTTGTGCTGGCTGGATGAATAATAAGTGATTTGGAATCTCCAACATTGGCTAAGTGTGAAAAGAGCTCAACGGAATGAATCAGTTTCTTACCTGCTTCAACGCCGCCTTTGATCCCGAAGCTTAAGATAGCCCCTTGACCCTTAGGCAGGTACTTCTGAGCAAGCTTGTAGGAAGGATGGCTTTCCAGTCCGGCATAGCTAACCCACTCCACTGCCTCATGAGACTCCAAATATTGAGCCACCTTCAGGGCATTCGTGCTGTGGCGTTCCAGACGCAAATGCAGCGTCTCCAGTCCTTGCAAGAGCATGAACGAGCTGTTCGGTGAAAGGGAAGCACCCAAATCGCGAAGCAGCTGAACTCTTGCTTTGATAATGTACGCAATTGGTCCTACCGCATCGGTGTAGACAACGCCGTTATAGCTCGGATCAGGTTTCGTCAAACCTGGGAATTTGCCGCTTGCCACCCAGTCGAACTTGCCGCTGTCAACAATAACGCCACCGATCGTAGTTCCATGGCCACCAATAAATTTAGTTGCCGAGTGCACAACAATATCCGCGCCATGCTCGATTGGTCTTAAGAGSTATGGGCTTGGGAATGTATTATCAACAATCAATGGAATGCCATTCTCATGTGCGATAGCCGCCACAGCTTCGATATCAAGGATATCCCCTTTGGGATTGCCGATCGACTCAGCGTAAACCGCTTTCGTTTTGTCGGTAATGGCGCTGCGGAAATTCTCGGGATTGCTTGGGTCAACGAACTTAACGTTAATTCCGAGCTTAGGTAATGTATTTGAAAATAAATTATAAGTGCCGCCATACAAGGACGAAGCCGAGACAATTTCATCTCCAGCTTCCGCAATGTTCAAAATTGCAAACGTAATGGCAGCCTGCCCAGATGCTACGGCAAGAGCCGCTGGAGCACCTTCCAGTGCAGCAATCCGCTTTTCAAAAACATCCGTTGTTGGATTCATAATTCGCGTATAAATATTACCAAACTCTTTGAGCGCAAATAAATTGGCTGCATGGTCCGTATCGTTAAATACATAAGACGTTGTTTGATAAATCGGAACAGCTCTTGAATTGGTTGTAGGATCGATCTCTTGACCTGCATGAATGGCTAGTGTTTCCGGTAAGTACTGGCGTTTGGAATCTGACATTGCACATGCCTCCTTGGATGGTGAATGGATTCGTTGACTTAAAATCGATAATTCCTACTGGATTAGTATGTATTTATTCTAATGGAAATATGGAGCTATAGTCAATATACCATACTGGCATTATTTTCTATACTTGTTTCATTGAAAGAGAGAGTTCCTGCCGATTTCCCTCTACTCTTTGTCTGGCGGAAGCAATACGATCCGTCCATCTTCCATAGCAACGCGCACCTTATTCGTCCGGGAAGCTCCAATCGAATCGAGGAAATTAGCTGGAATTTGCAATCTACCCGCCTTGTCAACGACGGCATATTCAACATGAGAATCCTCTTCGGCAGCCAGAATCCCCTGCTCAAGCTCGAGCAACTCCTCTTGATAGGATTTGCGCCGCAGAATCTCCGAGGACGTTTTGCCGTCCCGAATCGCAACCACCCGATCTACCTTCTTGGCCAAAAGCGGATCATGCGTAACAATCACAACGGTTAATCCAAAACTGCGGTTCAGCTCCCGGAACAAATCGAGAATTTGATTCGCCATCTTCGTGTCGACAGACCCTGTAGGTTCATCCGCCAGTAAGAGCCGGGGCTGATTCGCAAGTGCAATGGCAATAGCGACACGCTGCTGCTCTCCGCCAGAAAGCTCATTGAGCTTATTGTTTCTACGATGGCTTAGACCTACAGCTTCGAGCAAATCCAAAGCGCGGTGACGCTTGCGTCGCCCCTGGAGAAGGATGGGCAGCTCCACATTTTCCAAAGCAGTCAAATAAGGAATCAGGTTTCTCGCGTTATTTTGCCAGACGAAGCCAACTGTTTCCCTTTTATACTTAACCAGATCGGATTCCTTAAATTTCAGCAAATCCTTCCCATCCACACGGAGATTACCTGCTGAKGGCCGATCCAGCCCTCCCAGCATATTCAGCAACGTCGATTTCCCGCTGCCGCTGTTTCCGATAATCGCCATCAGCTCCCCTTCCTCAACATGAAGGTCAAGCCCTTGCAAAGCAACGACTTCAAGATCGGCTGCCTTATAAATTTTAACCAAATTTTCACAGTGAATCATCCCTTAATCCTCCCCAAGCTTAATGGC
>NZ_JBFTQB010000040.1:0-22387 GCF_056398785.1 Paenibacillus sp. 01T422
CATATAGCCACTCCGGATCGTTGGAGTCGTCTAATGAAAGGTGTTTTTTCATGTCTTCAAGTGTTAAGTAGGTTCCTTGTACCAAGGGTTCAAATGCACCAGTACCTCGTCCACATCGTTATGCGCCGATTGGATTTTTTGTTTAATACCACGAATAATGTCGTGACCTTCCTGAATGGTCAATGTGCCTGATACGCCCAGCCGCGCGTCGATCAATATGTAGTGTCCGTGCTCGCGTGCTCTCAAACGGTCAATTCGCTTGATCTCGGGTACAGAACGGATCAACGCCGCATACTGTTCAATCTGTGTCTTGCTTACACTTCGCTCCATGAGAATACCGAATGAGTCTAGGCCCATTTCATAAGCCAGCTTCAATACCAGAATGGAGACGATAATCCCCGCTACAGGGTCACCGTATGCTAGAAATGCGTAACCAAAGCGATCCCCGAGCRGCGCCAAACCAATCCCCACGGAAGCGGCAATCGATGCGTACACATCCGCCAAGTGGTCATAAGCCGTGGCGATCAGCCCTTTGCTGTTCATGTTACGGCCAATCCGCATCGTGTACACATAAAGAATTTGCTTCCAGATCAGCGAGATGAGAGCTGCGATAAAAGCCATCACATGCGCCTCTCCAGCTGGTTCGAATAGGGCATGAATCGAATGATAACCAATGTATACAGCGGCTCCAGCCAAAATAATCGCGACGATAAAGGCGCCGAGCACCTCCGCTTTGCCATGGCCGTACGGATGATCCACGTCAGCGGGCTTAGACGACACACGCATAGAGCTGTACGCGGTCGCTGATGCAATGACATCGCCGGCATTATGGATGCCATCGGCAATAAGCACTTGGCTGTTAAATAGAAGGCCAACGATGATTTTGATGGCAGTAAGCACGATGTTACTGGCAAGACTGATCCAGATCGCCAACATCGAGGCTGTGTTCTTCATACTTGCCACTCCCTTCCCACTTCTAGTATGACCTCCTAGAAGCAAAAAATCCTCTATCCAAGTACTCGGATAGAGGATCTGTATCGCGATGCGCTAACGCAGCATCGTGCCCATGCGCCGCGCCGCTTCCATAATGAGCGGCGCTTGCTCTTGCATCAGCTCCAGCGTAAGCCTGTTCGCTGGACCTGATACGGCGAGGGCGGCCACAAGTCGGCCCCCGCGGTCTATAATCGGCGCGGACACAGCCGCCGCACCGGGCTCTCGCTCTTCCACGCTCGTGGCGAAGCCAGCGAGCTTGGTGTCGCCCAGCTGCTGCAGGAACAACTGCTGATCCAGCCCGGTCGGCCAATCGGCCGAGGCTAGCAGCTGCTGCTGCACAGCGGGCTCTGCGAAGGCGACGAGCACCTTGCTAGAGGCGCCTACGTAAAGCGGCATTCGCGCCCCTACAGGGGCTACACGGCGAATGGCATGGTTGCTCTGCACGGCTTGGATGCGAATGCGCTCCAGGCCGTCCTGCACGTAGAGCGAGATCGTCTCGCCGAGGAGATCGCGCAGCCTTTCCATCTCCGGCAGCAGTATGATGCCGGGGTCTCCCTCCTGGGAGAGATTAGCGGATAGCTCCCATAGTCGGTAACCTAGCCTGTATTTATCTGTGGCAGCATCGCGCATAACAAAACCCTTGCCTTCCAGGGAAGCAAGCAGGCGATGCACCGTACTTTTATGTAAATCCACTCGACTTGCAATTTCTGTCAACGTCAGTTCGGTCGATTCCGTAAAACAGAGCATAATATCCAAAGCTCGCTCTACGGCTCGCACCGTCAGCTTGTTATCTTCCATGACGAACACCACTTTCATAGTCAACTGTCTGCGGAAGTATCAAATAGTTTCACTATATGAAACCCAGTTATATCTAGTATAACCAAACTCCTAGGTTGCGTAAAGGTCAAACATCTGTTTCTTGAATTGTTACAGAAAGGTTACAGCCGCCTTACATTTCCCGCATCCTCATTGACTTGTAAGCGCATTCAGAATAAAATTAAGATAATAGATTACTTATCTGAAAATTTAGATAATTACTGCCTTTCTCCTTATAACATCACAGAGCAGCCTATTTGAACACACTACTTTTCTGGAGGGAGGGTACTGCGATGTCATCAACATCACTATCCCCAGGCTCACTTCAACCTACGCTCGATCAGGTCGTTACCCGTCCGCTTTTACGCAAAAAAAGGCTGGTTCTCACCATCCTAATTTCATTCCTGACGTTATGTACCTCACTGCTTCTTGCTTTTCATGCTTATATTGCATGGACGCTGGCGCGGCCGCATATTGATCCGCTTCATTCGGATCCCATGAGAGCCGTTGGCCTCCCTTACAGCAGCGTTACGTTCCCAAGTTTGAACGGAACCTCGAATTTAGACGGTTGGTTCATTCCCGCTCCTTCCGACAAAACCGTGATCTTCTCGCACGGCTATGGCGGCAATCGCGAAGAATTGTGGGTTCCGCTGTATAATTTAGCCCGCGAGCTGCATTTGCAGAATTATAATGTACTGATGTTTGATTATGGATATGTTCACCCCGGCAACGAAAACGTCATGACCGGTGGCATTCAGGAATCACAGGAGCTGCTTGGAGCGATTAACTACGTTAAGCATTTATCCAATGGTCCTATTTATATCTGGGGCTTCTCAATGGGTGCTGGAACAGCGCTGCAGGCTGCTCTCCAAAATACTACTGATATCTCAGGGATGATCTTGGACAGCACGTTCATGCTGAATCCGGATACGCTCTATCACAATATGAAGCAAGTTGTGAATGTTCCGAAATTCCCATCTCTACCGCTCGTCCGCTTATTCTTTCCTCTGCTGAATGGAGTGAGCTTGCATGAAGTACCTTATAAGAAGGTCACTTCGACCGCTTATTCGATGCCTATTTATTTCATTCATGGAACAGAAGACTACAAAGCTCCATATGAAATGGTAGAGGACATTTTCAAGGTGCAAACTGATCCGCAATCGAAGCTTTGGATCATCCCCAAAGCACAGCACGAGCTGTTATACCGCGCAGAACCCAAAAAGTATGTGCGCACTACGCTGAGCTTCCTTAATGGCCTGACACCGAAAGAGGCTGTAGCTGTAAACTAACTCTGGTATTCCCTCCTCCCTATAAAATCGACCCCTTGCGGGGTCGATATTTTTTTGYGGGGATACCAGCGCTATCCGTTTATGGTCTGAAACCCATCTTCCCCCCATCAGGGCTGGGCCTTGAACATGTATTTTGTACATCAAAACTCATGTTACCTGACCATCGAGAGTAGAATCATGCATTTTGTACATCAAAACTCATGTTACCCACCCATTCGAGGGTAGAATCATGCATTTTGTACATCAAAATTCATGTTACCTGCCCATCGAGAGTAGAATCATGCATTTTGTACATCAAAACTCATGTTACCCACCCATTCGAGAGTAGAATCATGCATTTTGTACATCAAAACTCATGTTACTCACCCATTCGAGGGTAGAATCATGCATTTTGTACATCAAATTCCAGCTTTTCAGCCCAATGTACGCCACCGACACCAATTTTGATGTACTATTTACATCATTCCTTAGAAATAACCTCATTTGCCCAGGATTTGATGTACTTTTTGCAGGATTCGGCGCAGTGCAGTGCCCAGCGCCCAATACCTAACGCCTAGCCTCTTCTCCGCACCTAGTCCATCTCATAAATCGAGCCGGACTTGCTCGCAAACAGCTCTGCATACACCTTCTCCGCGTATGCGTCGGTCATGCCGGATATATAGTCCGCGACGAACCGCGGCCAGCTCCAGTTGCCCATCCGGCGCTCATAGCTATCGATCCAATCGGGTGGAATGATCCACATTCCCCTGTCTTGATCGATAAAGCTTTCCCACAGCCGCTCGACGATGATCTCGCTGCGTTTCTGAAGCCGCAGTACCCGGAAATCCTTGATCAGCGTGACCCACGCCAGCTTCTTCAAGATTTCCATCGTCCGCAGGAGGTTCATATCCTCTGCTCCGTCTCTCACGAGCGCTACCTTCTTCCAGCCCCGCTCAGGATCGTCCAGAATGTCTAACCGACTCGCAAAAGAGCTCACCCAGCGGGCCTTCATCTCTCTGCGCGTACGCGACTCTTCGCGATTGCATTCGGCGAAAATCTGCTGCCACTGCTCCAGGTAGTCGGTCAGAACCTTCCTAACCATTTGCTCGATATCCACTTGCTCCCAACCAAATTTGTGCTTGTTGGGATCGTTCAAAATCTCCATAACCAGATGGCGGATCAAACGTTGATCCTCAAAGAATGTAGCGTTCATCTGGATCTTCCCAGCCCGAATGCCGTCTTCAATATCATGCGTGGAGTACGCGATATCATCGCATAGATCCATCAATTGTGCTTCTAATGTGGAGCAGCCTTCCGGCATGTTCCATTCTCTGCGCAGCTCACGGATAATCTCCCACTCGGAGGCGTATACCCCTTTAAGCCGGCCTTCTTCCTCGAGCAGGAAAGGGTATTTATTAATACCGAGCAGTACGGCCGCGGTGAGGTCAAGCCCGCTTTCACTGCCTGCCCTTTTTTCAAGAAACATCAGGATTCGGAAGTTCTGGGCATTGCCCTCATATTTAAGGCCATGATCCTTCAGCAGGATATGGTTCAGCACCTCTTCCCCTTTGTGACCAAATGGCGGATGGCCGAAGTCGTGTGCAATAGACGCACACTCCACAACGGTAGGGTCAATAATGAGACCCGGATGTTCTCTTTTTTGCAGAAAAGGGTTCGTCCGTTCCAGTCGTTTCGCCACTTCCCTCGCAATTTGGGCAACCTCTAGCGAATGAGTCAGACGTGTCCGATAGTAGTCGCCTGAACCAGCTCCGAACACCTGTGACTTGCCCTGCAGCCGACGAAAGGTCGGCGATTGGATCAACCTTGCGTAATCCCGCTCAAATTCATCCCGTTCTTCACTCACTTTAGAGGAAGCGGCCTCTCCGGGCCGAAATTTTCGTATGTTGTTCATCAGCTTGCCCCCTCTGGTACTCTTGCCAACCCCCGGATTTGTATGCCTAGCGATTCGTACACTTGCTATTATCAGTTTATGCTATAGCATGTACGCTAGTCACCCTGAGGCTATTTATTTATAAAAGAATACTATATTCGTCTATTCGCCAACAAGTCATGCATGCACATTCCCCACAAAAAAAGGGATGCTGCACAAGACATTTGTCTCCATGCACACCCCTTTTGCTCGCTAATTACCTGTTGATCAAAGATAAAAATTCGGAACGCAGCGTTGAATCCGTACGGAAAGAACCGCGCACTGCCGATGTGATCGTCTCGCTGCCGTACTTTTTGACACCTCTGGAGCACATGCACATATGCTCACCCTCTACAACGACCATCACGCCGTGAGGCTTCAGCACTTCATCGAGAATGTCGGCGATTTCAGACGTTATTCTCTCCTGTACCTGCAATTTGCGGGTAATGACATCGACTAAACGTGCAAATTTGCTTAATCCCGCAACTTTACCGCTCGGCAGGTACCCCACATGCACTTTGCCGAAAAACGGCGCCATATGATGCTCGCATTGGCTATAATAAATGATATCTTTAATGATCACCAATTCCTCATGCTGCTCATCAAAGGTTACACCAAGAACGTCCCGCGGGTCTGCGTCATAGCCCGAAAATATTTCTTCATACATGCGCGTTACGCGTGCAGGTGTGTCCAGCAATCCTTCCCGGTCCACATCTTCCCCGATCAATCGCAAAATCTCGCGCACATGCTTCTCAATCTGCTCACGATTCTCAGCTACTCTCGCATTTCTGTATTCGACTGATGCCAACTACTCCACTCTCCTCATTACATATCCTTTAACCCATACAGACCGTCAAAACCTTGATCCCGTCTCTCATAGCCCTGCTGTCTTTATGCGTTTTGGTAAGCAGCATCCCGCCCTGCCATAGGGAAACAATAGGTGCAGCCAGCTCGACTGGAGCTAACCCCTGTAGAGAAAGCTCTCCTTGTTTCCGTCCTTCTTTCAGACAAGCTTCAATCTCTGTCTCCATCTCGCTGAAAAAGCGGCTGAGCGGCTTACGCAGTTCCTCTGAACAATCGCTAAGCTCCAGCGCCAAATTCCCGAAAAAGCATCCCTTGCGGCACTCGTTCTCATCGCAGAAGCTTAACATGCGTTCAAATAGTTCCAGCACGCGCTGCTTTGGCGATAGTTTAGTATTGCCCAGACTTGGCTCCAACACTGATTGCCGCATTTCATTTACCTTGCGCTCAATTACCTTTAAGCCCAGCTCTTCTTTGCTTTTAAAATGATAATAAAAATTGCTTTTACATACCCCGCTGCTCGACAAAATGTCCTCTAGTCCCGTTCCTTGGTAGCCATGATCATGAAATAGATCCATCGCAGCTTCCAGAATGCGGTCTTTGTTGCTTGCCATTGACTAGCCACCTCTGAATCGTACTGGTATGTCCTAATTTTGCAAAACCTGACGATAATACGAAGGGCTCCTGCTGTCCGCCGATGATACGGTTACACAGCAAAGCCCTTTGAAGAGGTATTCACACCCCTGTATTATTTCCACTTTTGGTTTTTCATCATTTGCTGCGCTTTGTTTAACTGTTGCTTATTCATGTTGTAGCCCATTTGCTTAGCCATTTTGGCCAGCATCTCGGGATTATTTTGCATAGATTCCAACTGCCTTTTCAAATAAAACACGCCGATAAAAAATCCACCGACTAAGCCCACAATCAAAGTGAGAATAGGAATAAGATAACTCCACATAACGTTGCCCCCTGCAAGTGTTAATTGGTTACATTGCTTGCCTTATCATACCATTTCTACTACATATTCGCGACAGCAGTAATTTTGGCATAAATATGTATTTCATCGCTGGTCAAGCCTCTTGGAATGCCCTGGCCATTTAATTCTTCATGATGTTGGAAGGCGACATGGGCAATCAGCAAGCTGAATTCACGCTTGTTTTTCAAAAGCTCAAATCCGCGCCACGTATGGTGCTTCCTGCTATCAGACGCTTCATCGTCATAGGTAAGCTCAACTTTCCCCACATCGTGCAGAAGTGCGCCAATGGCAAGTTCTTTCAGTTGACTCTCATTGAATCCCATATTAATTCCTACGAGCACCGCCATCATGCAGACGTTGGTAGCGTGGACGTACAGCTCGTTATCCTTGGTCCGAATGTCAGTCAATTGGACGAGCACATCCCGATTTTTCATTACCTCATCCAGCAAGGTGTTGATCGAAATGCTCATCGCGCGAGAGTTAAACTCCTTGCCAGATTGAAGCGCCGCGAAGGTTTGCCCCATTTGCTGCATAACGATACGTTTCGTTTCTTCTGAAATGATTTCGGGAATTTCCACATCTTCCAAGTTCGGATCCTTGATATAGATCATCGTAACACCGATTCGATTGAGTGTATTGATCATGAATACCGTTAACTGCACACCCTCAGAAAGCAAAATCGAACCGTTGCTGGCAAATATCGTGCGACCTAAATATTGACCCGACTCAACGGAATCCAAATGTACATATTTCATAGGATCACTCCACGGCTAGTTATTGTTTGGATCCATATTCGGTTGTTCTTCGTGTTCATATGCGTTCTATGAAATGCGTTCTATGCTTTGCGTTCTATACCCTCTAAATCTAGCAAATGTATTTTCATTTCCAAACCTCCGGCATAACCCACCAGGTCGCCGCTTACGCCAATAATGCGATGACATGGGATGATCACTGGAATCGGATTTTTATTATTCGCGCCGCCTACTGCTCTAACGGCTTTCGGTGATTGGATCGCCTCAGCAATATGCTTATAGGAAGCTGTCTCTCCATATGGGACGGTGAGCAGTGCAGTCCAGACTTTTTTCTGAAACTCCGTGCCCTGCAAATCCAGCTCTCCATCAAAACTTAACCTTTCGCCTCTAAAATACTCCTCCAGCTGCTGCACGATTGGCGCAAGGTTGGCTGCATCCTCCTGGAGCTCCGTCCCCTTGCCAAACCAACGGGAGATCCACTCTTGCAAGTCCTCTTGATTCTGGGTCATGCTGCCGAAGGCAACACGGCACAGCCCTTTCGAGCTTGCAATGAGAACTAGCGCACCTATAGGCGTAGCAACTTCCGTATAGGACAGGACGTTCAGAGCCGTTTGCTGATTATATGTCATGTCGGATTCTTCTCCCCTGTATGCGAGCTTGCTTGGTTTGCTTGATGTGCTTGCTTGAAGGCTGCAATCGCCTTCTCAATATCTTGCTGCACAGCTGGCTCCTGCTCGGCTTCTTGGGCTTTGTCCAGAGCAGCATAGACATCTTCGCCGCCTATGCGCCCCAGCGCCCACGCAGCTGTAGCCCTGATCTCAGGGCGCGGATCCTTATGCAGCAGCTCGGTAAGGACAGGCACAGCGGAGCTGTCCTTGAAATTCCCCAGCGCGATGATCGCATTGCGCTGAATGGGCTTCTTGCCCCGCCAGGACGCTGCGATGCGTCCGTATTGCTCTTTGAAATCCTTGTTCGTCATGGTGAGCAAGGGAATCAGAAGCGGCTTGACCTTCTCAGGGTCAGGCTCGAATTCCGGATGATGCGTCCAGTTCATCCCCTTGTTCTTCGGGCAGACGATCTGGCACGTATCACAGCCATAGAGCCGGTTGCCGATCTTGAGCTTGTACTCATCAGCGATAAATCCCTTTGTTTGAGTAATGAAGGAGATGCAGCGGGATGAGTTCAGCTGCCCCGGGCCAACGAGCGCCCCAGTGGGGCAGGCGTCGATACAGATCGTACAGTCGCCACACTGATCCATCATCGGCGTACCCGGGCCAAACGGAATATTCGTGATGATTTCGCCCAAATAGACCCATGAGCCCCATTCTGGCGTAATGACGGCGCAGTTCTTGCCGGACCAGCCGATGCCGGACCGCTCCGCGACAGCGCGATCGACCAGCACGCCGGTGTCGACCATACTTAACGTTCGCGCGTCGGGCATGCGCTCCGCGATGAAAGCCTCCAGCTTCGCGAGCCGGTCGCGAAGCACATCATGGTAGTCGCTCCCCCAGGAGGAGCGCGAAATGATCCCCCGATACGCCCCTGGCTCGGATCGGGGTGGGTTAGCCAGCTTCGACGGGTACGCCACCACGATGGAGATGATCGACCGCGGCGCATCGAAGCTCAGCTCGGGATGCACCCGCTTCTCAATATCCGGCTCCTCGAAGCCGGATTCGAACCCCTTCTCCCTGTGGCGGAGAAGGATGTCTTTCAGTTCTGTGAACGGCTCCGCTGACGTGAAGCCGATCTTATCTATACCGAGGGACGGCGCGGCTTCCACGATCTCTTGCTGTAGTTTTCTGATATCTGTCTCTGACGCTGCGACGATGGAAACCGCCAAAACACCCTCACCTCTCATTATACGTTCGTATCTAACTTACAGCTTAGCGGCCATTACGAATGGCCACAGGACATACTCGGCTCGACCTTGAATCAGGCTGACCGGAACTTCCCCGAACCTGCGGCTGTCCGCGCTTGCTGCCGCATGGCGGTTATCGCCCATCACGAAGACGCGGCCCTCCCCGATATGCATCGGGCCGAAATCGCCGTCCTCGATGGGCGAATCCGTATACGGCTCGTCGACTTTCTCGTCGTTAACATACAAGACGCCGCCTCGGCCTTTCACCTCGTCGCCTCCAACGGCTACCACCCTTTTCACCAGGAAAGGGTGATGGGTAAAGGCATACTCCTCCGTCTCCTTCAGGATGACGATTTCACCGCGCTGCGGCGATTTAAAGTACGTAATCGCTTTGTTCACAAACAGCCATTCTCCCTCTTGCAGCGTTGGATCCATCGAATGTCCCCGAACCGTGGACAGATTAAATCCAAATTGATGCACCAGAATAACGACAAGAAGAGCTACGAGGATGGATTTCGTCCAATCCCACAGCTCATGGGTGAGGCTTCTTACCTCTGCCTGTTTGACATTCCTGGGCTGTGAAGCTGCTTGATTCGATTCATTGCGGCCTACAAAGAAGCTCATTTATGCTCCTCCGTTCCTATGCTTTTCCCACTGCTCGTAATAATGCATCACCATTTCATCTTGAAATGGCGGCTTGTCCGTACTCGCCAGTTCCAAAATGGCGGCGAGTCCATCGTTCACTTTTGACTCAACGAGTGTTGAATAGTGATAATTCAGTTTATGACGTTCATATTCATCTTGATCTACGATATGTACGGAACGATCCGGCATTCGAATGACATCAAGGTCGTAGTCGATATAAGTCAGCACTTGCCCAGTCACATACATAGGAGATGCTACGTTACAGTAATATCTCACTCCTGTATCTTCGATAAGAGCAACAATATTAAACCATTGCTTGGGAATAAAAAATGAAACGCCTGGAATACGGCTGACCCATTCCTTACCGTCAGCTTCCTGAATCTTCGTCTGGCTGTTAATAAACACCATCATGTCTAGCTGGAGATGGTCGGCATGCATGACGTGCGGCGGTACTCGCCAATTCGTGAGCCACATCCGATGCAAATGTCCGTCATGTTTGAAGCTTTTTATCACATACGGCGCGAATTTATCCATGTCTCAAAGCTCCTCTATTGATAGCTGCCGATAAGTTCCCCTATTATATAGAAAAGCATATCTGACCCCCAAATGCAATGGCGGCACAGATATGCTTCCCTATATCCAAAACTATTCAATTCCACTCTCGTTACTCGGAGGTTACACGCTGACTTTCTTCACAATGCTCAACCGATGCGCAGCACGGGAGAAATCAGTTGTACTATAACCTGCCGACTCATACACAGGGAGTACGACTTCATTATGGACGTCCACCGTTACCATAATTTTGTTCACGTTCCGTTGGAGGAACCTCATTTTCATTGCTTCGATCAAAGCTTTTCCGATACCTTTACGCTGATACTCTGTGGCAACTGCAATTCGATAGTAATAGCCATTGTTGTTATCGATGGTGCCAATAATCATGCCCACGATTTCTGATTCTTCTTGTGCAACCAGCACAAGCTCCGTATCCCAAGAAAGTTGACGAGCAAATGCTTCCATCGTTTCCTCATAGCAGGTTTCCGACAAAACATCCTGCAAAAGTGATGTCACCGAAGACGTATCACCAAGCTGAAATGAACGAACATGCATACGGTTCTCTCCCAATCCCCTATTAATTTGTTAGGATTAATTTTATGGTAATTTAGTAAATACGACAAAAAAGGACGGAATCCTGCTGAAAATGTGTTAAAATTCACAAAAATCTTTGTTTTTTTCTAAAAACCTCGTGAAAGCGCTTAAATGCAAGCGTTTTCAACAAATTGTGCATGGATTGGCTGCAGATTTAGGGAGCATAGGATGTTGGACACGCAATGATGAGAAGGATCGTTCGGGGCGAGGGGAACTGGAGTCCACTATTCGGAGGAAAACGAAGAATTCCCTCTCTTGGCGGAACTACAGGGCTTTATCCAGCCTCCATGCACGTTTTACCGTTGAAATTCGGCAAAATAGCGGACTGCAGTTCCGCTTCTAAGTGGAAAATGTGCCTTTTCACAGAAATAGAGCACCATAGTTCCTTTACGTGAGTGCCTACTCATGCTTCAATCAGCCTTCCGCCAAACTGTGATGCTACTAGCTACTGTACCCGCCTTCCACCATCCAATCACGCTATTCACCATACCTCAATCTTCCACATCACCCGCCGCGAACCAAATTTCAATACCCTAGCGAGAAGTACGCTAGGGCTTGTCCAAAGGAACTGGAGTCCCCTATTCGGAGGCAGAAATAAATAAAAAACCTGACGGATCAAACTCCGTCAGGYTTCGATGTCAGCTGCTAGTCGCTCTCGACTCTTTCACAACCGCTTGCGGGCCGCGATATTTGTAGAAAAATGCCACGCCAATCAGCGCGAGTCCATTGATGGCAAAAACGAGAGGAATCCCGATCCAGCCGCCCAAGAAGCCGCCAATGATCGGCCCACTCATCGTCCCTAGCTGCGTAGCGGATTGGTTCAAGCTGAATGCCCTGCCCCGGAAGCTGGGATCTGTGAACTTCACAATCAAGGCATTTAATGCCGGATAGACAGCAGCGAAGAACAGCCCGTAACTAAACCTCAATATGCCGAATGCCAGCAAATGATGGGTACCCAACTGCAGCAGATTGCCAATGCCTCCACCTATCAGTCCGATGAACAGCGTTTTGGAATAGCTGAGCTTCTGACCAAGCTTGCCCCATCGAGGCGCTGCTATAACAGTCGCTACGCCAACAGCTGAGAAGATGATGCCTGAGCTTAGAGAAGCAGAGCTCTGGGTGCCTCCCATTTGGAGCACATAGATGGTGAGCAGCGGCTCAACGATCATGACCGAGGTCGCCACCAGCATGGTTACGCCGAGGATCATCATGAATGATCGGTTATGCGCAGCCGATTTCAAGTCATCCCATACGCTGGAACGCACGGCCGAGCGGTTGAAATTTTGCTCCTTGGCTCCGAGTAAGCCGATGAAGGCCGCCACCAATACGACACAGCCGGACACCAGAAAGGACTCCCTGTTCCCTACCCAGTGGCTGACAAAACCGCCAACGAGCGGGCCTATCACGCTTCCTGCAGCTCCCGCCGTAGACATAACACCGAGAGCATAGCCCACTTCTTTCTCCGGAGTGTTCGTGGCAACGAGCGCAATGGCAGCCGGAACGAAGCCGGCAAGCAGCCCCTGCAAAATGCGCACAGCTAAAAACAAATAAGGATCATGCACGAAAAACGTCGCAAAATAAAGAACGCTTAAACTGAACCCTGAACGGATGAGCATCGGTTTGCGACCATATTTGTCGGCAAGCGATCCCCAGTAGGGTGCAATTAAAGCGCTGGCTAGGAAAGTAATACCAAATGTGATGCCCGACCATGCTTCAAGCCCTTTATCAATCCCGAGCTCTGTGTGCAGGAATATCGGCAAGAATGGAACCGATATGGTGTAAGCCATCCCGCAGAAAAAAACGCCGATCCATAATGTAACCAGATTTCGCTTCCAAGAAAATTCCATGTCATTTCCCCTCCTAATGATTCTTTCTGCACGTAAGTGCTCATCCACTCCTCTTTATCTCTCCCGACAACCGCGAAACGATAACCTTATTTTATCATCTTTATCCCGATAGTAGAAATTTTAAATCAAGAATGCAAAAAAGCCACCTGATTTCAGTGGCTCCCTGCTGTACGTTCCTCACGAATTTCTCTGTCGCATGATAAACAAAAATGTACAAACATCCAATAAGCTATCCAATCGTAATCTTCCCTTCCGGGTAACGGAAGTGCTCTTTCTCCGGCAGTGGAATCAAAATGTAGGCGAGTGTAACGGGTCCAAGCCGCCCAATGAACATCAGAACAACGAGAAACACCTTGCCGAATTCCGTCAGCTGCGAAGTTAATCCCATCGACATCCCCGCTGTGGCATACGCCGATGTGACCTCAAAGAGCACGCCAAGAAACGGATAGCTCTCTGAAATAGTAAGAACAATGGTGGCAATGACAATTAATGAAAACGAGAGCAGCGTGAAGGTAATTGCCTTATAGATCCGATCCTTCGAGATGCGCCTTCGGAACAGCACGATTTCCTCATTGCCCCGCATCATCGCGATCACCGCGCCGACCAGAATGACGAAGGTCGTCACCTTGATGCCCCCTCCGGAGGACCCCGGTGAAGCCCCGATAAACATCATGATAATGATGAAGAACTGCGTCGCCTGCCGCATCGATGGAATATCGATGGTATTAATGCCTGCAGAACGTGAGGAAACGGACTGCAGCAATGAGCTGAGCAGCTTGCCCATAGGGGAGAGCGGCTGCAGCGTATTCGTATTCGTGAACTCAAATATTAGGATGACCAGAGCACCAATGAAGATGAGCCCCGCAGAAGCGCTTAGCACCACCTTGCTGTGCAGGGTAAGTTTTTTATTCTTGCGATAGGTCATCAAGTCAGAGATTACGATAAAGCCGATTCCCCCTAGAAAAACAAGAAGCATAGAGACGATGTTGACGATGGGATCTTCGACATAATGCATCAAACTTCCCGGACGATCAGGCAAGCTGCCAAATAAATCGAACCCGGCATTGTTAAATATCGAGATGCTGTGGAAAATGCCGAAGTACACCGCCTGGCCAATTGGCATCTCAAACGACCAGCGAATTGCGTACAACATGGCACCAGCCAGCTCAATGCAGAGCGCGTAAATCAATACTTTTCGAACAAGCCGGACGATTCCTTCCGTGGACTCATGGTTCATCGCTTCCTGCAGAATGAGACGCTCCTGGAAGGAGATGCGCCGGCGCAGAACGAGTGCAATGAGTGTGGACATGGTCATAAAACCAAGTCCGCCAATTTGAACAAGCAGAATGAGTACAATTTCCCCAAAGGTCGATAAATACGCGCCTGTATTGATTACAGAGAGTCCCGTTACACAGGTAGCGGAGGTCGCCATAAACAGGGCATCGTTCCAGGGCATTTGGCCTTCCCCCTCTAAGGAAATGGGCAAAGACAGCAGGATAGACCCCACGAAAATGATCAAAATAAACCCCATAGCTAGCACTTGAGGAGGACTTAAGCGGAATTTCTTTCTCGAATTGTTTATCATTGYAGGCACTCCGTACGTAAATAAGATTGCGATAATTGTATAATTTGATAGAAGCAATGTAAAGAACTGTCAGTTTAAGAGGAATAAAAGACGTATTGGCAGGAATAACCCCCTCCCTGGTAGAACACTTCGTAGAACACTTCATTGGAATGTTGAGTTAGCGCCTAGCGGAGGTAGTTTTGGAAATGTCCATAGACCAAAGACTAATAAATGAATCTTTATTTATACAAGCTTTTAAATATGCTCCGATCGGCATGGTTCTCGTTGCAATGAATGGGCGCTTTCTCAAAGCTAATCCAGCTATTTGCTCCATCTTAGGATACTCGGAGTTGGAGTTATCCACCCTTACTTTTCAGGAGATCACCCATCCAGAGGACTTGGTCCTTGACCTGCAACTAATGACGGAACTGCTTACAGGCGAACGGGATTCCTACCAAATGGAAAAAAGGTACTTTCATAAAGACGGACGTATCGTATGGTCTCTATTGGCTGTCTCCCTGGCCCAGGATGAGAATAGTTCCTCCCCATTTTTCGTATCTCAAATAATCGATATCAGCGATCGAAAGTACGCGGAGATCGAGCTGAGGGAGAAAGAACGCCTTCTCCATGAAAAGGACGCCCACTATCGCGTCAGCATGATGAATCATTTGGAACAAGTCCATGAGCTGTATCGTATTATTTCGGATCATGCACTGGATATTATTACAATTGCCTCACCGGAGGGCGTAACACGTCATATTTCACCCGCTGTTCGTAATTTGCTAGGTTATGAAATGGATGAAATCATAGGAAACAAAATGATTGATCTTTGGCACCCGGATGATCTGCTTTCTCTGGATTCGTGCTGTCTTCCTAATATCTCGGATATCGATATCCTTATATGCCGCGTTCGCCATAAACAGGGCCATTATGTGTGGTTCGAAACGACTGTCAAAAGGATTCGCACCGAAGAAGGCGATATCGAGAAAATCGTCGCCGTCGGCCGGGATATTACGAAACGTAAACAAGCCGAAGATGAACTGTGCGCGACCAAGGAACGACTTGAATCCTTCATCAAAAACAATGGGGACGCAATTTGGGTCATTGACCGTGACGAAAAAATCGTTGAAGCCAATGCAGCTTTCAGCAAACTTTTTCAATGGAAAACCGAAGAAATCATTCAACAAGCACTGCCTATCACGCCACCAAATCTCGTTGATCAAACAAGGGAATTACACGAGAAGGTCCTCTCAGGGCAATCGGTGATCGGTTTCGAAACGATTAGATTGCGCAAAGATGGAACCCTGGTTGATGTAAGCACCAC
The DNA here is from genome assembly GCF_056398785.1 of Paenibacillus sp. 01T422. NCBI lineage: Bacteria > Bacillati > Bacillota > Bacilli > Caryophanales > Paenibacillaceae > Paenibacillus > Paenibacillus sp. 01T422. The sequence goes on from NZ_JBFTQB010000040.1 coordinate 15,921, forward strand.
GTTATCTCCTATTCATGACACGACTGGCCATATTATTGGCATAGCCGGCACCTGTCACGACATCACGGAAAAGAAACAGGCCGAACAACTGCTTATTAACTCGGAGAAGCTATCTATCGCCGGCCAGTTGGCAGCGGGAATCGCCCATGAGATCCGTAATCCGATCACAGCGATTAAAGGCTTCATTCAGCTCATGAAATCGGGCGTTTCGGAGAAAAAATTGTATTACGAGATTATGTCTTCGGAGATCGAGCGCATCGAAATGATTCTCAGCGAGCTGCTCATTCTGGCTAAACCTCAGATGATTCACTCCGATCGCAAAGATATTCGCAATCTACTGGCTCAAGTCACTACATTGTTAGAATCCCAAGCGATTCTTAATAATGTAGAAATCATAACGGAATGTGAATCTGATCTCTCCCCGATTTTGTGCGATCAGAATCAATTGAAGCAGGTTTGCATTAATTTCATCAAAAACGCGATAGAGGCTATGTCRCTTGGCGGAACCCTCCTCATTCAAGTGAAGACACAGAACGAGAACAGCTTGATTCTGCGTTTCATCGATCATGGTTGCGGAATCCCCGAGCACATTTTGACTAAGCTTGGGCAGCCCTTCTATACCACAAAAGAAAAAGGAACAGGCCTTGGATTCATGGTCAGCAAAAAAATTATTGAAAGCCACAACGGAACGGTAAGCGTATTCAGCAAAGAAAATGAAGGAACAACGGTTGAAATTTGTCTTCCTACCTTACGTTAGTTTAGGAGTTATCTGAGCCATTCTGCCGAGGCAGGATGGCAGGATGGCTCTTTCTCTCCCCACTACTTCACTTCACCATTATCCTTAACCATCGTATTCACATGCACATTGACCTCAGCCTTGGCAAACGCCTCTCCCCAACGATTCTCTACCTTTTTCCATGCTTCATACTGATACGCGCGCGCGAACAAACCAAGTCCAATCGGGTCGATTTCGTGCTTCTGGAACTTGTCCATAAGCTCCTTCATTTGCTTATTCAACTGCTTATTTATCATATTTTCTAACTTAGTACCTTCTTGTTCTACATCCAAAGTAAATAACTTCTCCGTCAAGCGAAGAGGCAAGGTCAATTCAACATCGAAATGAAACTGATCTTGCGAATAAGTCACTTTCACCTTCCTCGTGAAATGCAGCACATAGAAGGTCGCCGTACCTTCGGAGAATAGGTCGTCTTTGCTCTCTTCAGGCAATTGAATGGTATAGGACAGACTGCCTTCTATATGTCCCTGGAGCAATAGCAAAAGTTGATTTTCCACCAAATTCAGTTTTGCTACATATTTTCCTTTTTTATTCAGCAGCACGGTCCCCGTAGCGACAATCTCACCATTTTTGCGTAACTGCGGCATGTATGGCGTTATTCCCTTTTCATACACCTGACTGTGTAGCTTATGGAGCGTTGTATCCGCAATCAGATTTCTTTCCTTAGCTGTATCAACAAGCGTAGCCACATGCAAGGGAAGCCGCCGCTTATTAGGAGGTTTGAAGAACATGATATCCTCAACGGGACCATCCACCGCGATAACCTTCGCCAAAATATTTGCTTTTGAATCCCGAAAATAAATATCCAGCAGCTTAAGCCAGCCCTCGTGCTCTAAGACACGCTCGCCAATAAGGATACTCTGCACTTTGCCAGCGCTTATAAGTGCTGAAACACGAGCATCAAATTCATTTCTTGCGTCCCTCACGGTCGTAGAATAGACCTTGGTTTGTTCATTTTTTTCCTTCGCTTCCTTATTGAAGACAGGACTTGAGGAATAAAAGACCAGATTATTGTCTTTATCCAGATCGATCCCCATCATAAGCATCAAAGAAATATTCTCCAAGTCCACCCGATCATCACAACCTGGAAGCACTAGCAGCATGATGATTAGGGGCAGCATTATTTTATGAAGCCGATTCAATTCCGCCACCTCGCCATCCAATTCCGCGCGCTAAGAAGTCCCCATAAGCCAAAAGGAAGCAAGTATGCTACGCCCAGTCCAAACTTATTAAACCAATCGATCCACTCTTTACTCTGACGCCAACTTGGGTCCCAAATAAAGGTGATCACGATCATGGCAGCCAATAGCACGATCAGATGAGCTTTTGTTCTTCCTTTTGCCACCAACTGTTCCGTGCATTGTACGGCAATAAGAAGAGCTGGAAACCACGTTTTACAAATGAGCAGAACATATACGGATAAAAAAATAATATCGAACCTCTCCAGAAAACGAAATTCGATGATTTTCGCGACGGAAAGCGGTGCTTCTTGATACTGCGTAATTTCATCCGGACTATAGACGACAAAACAAACGATCGTTATAAATAAATAAACCGCAAGGGTCATCGTATTGGCAATTACCACGCTGGCGGAAGCTGACTTTTTATTTTCTAAATAAGGGTAAAAAAACAAAACACCTTCAAAACCCAAAAAAGAAAGGATCGTGGAGCTTATACTGTGCCAGACCGGCATCCACCCCTCTTTGAGAACCGGAAGAAGATGAATCCAATTTGCGTCCTTTAGTACATATAACAAAATGAACGGCATCCAAATGGTACTTAAAATCACGACTTCCGCGAAACGTCCTAGGCTGCGCATGCCTCCCTTCACGACCATAAAAGCTGGAACAACAAACAACAACATGAGCACATAAGTATAAGATTGCTGCATAATCCAGGTTTTAATAAGAAGCGCCATTCTATTAAAAATTAGATAAGCGAACATTAGCATATATACAGCAAAGATCATGGTTACGAAGAGGCCGGACCATTTGCCAAAGTAATGCCTCACCAATTGAATAACGGTGCCGCTCGGGTATTTTTTCATGACTTGGATCATGGCCAAACTCGCCAATACGGACCCAATCCAACCGCCGAAAAGGGCTATCCATCCATCTGTACCACTAATTCCTGCCAGCACGCTTGGCATGGCTATCACACCTACACCTAGCTGCATTCCATGAATGATAAAGATAAATTGCAGGTTGGTTATTTGGTTCCTTTCAAAGGTATTCCCTGTCTGTGGCATTAGTTGTCATCACCTTCTGCACGTTTTGGAGCCATCCTCTTTTTCTGAAGAGTTCTTACACTTTCAGGGCGCTTAATCATCTTCCACAGGGGCACACGTATGAAGCTATCTTTCCAATCCCCTAGACGTATGGGGGCAATCGGTGAAGTATAGGACTGGCCAAGTGATTTTAAATTAATAAGATGTGCGACCAGAATCATGTATCCCGCTATGATTCCGATAATGCCGAATATCGAGGCAATAATCATCATCGGGAACCGAATTAACCGAATGGAAGAGGCCATGTCATAGTTAGGCAAAATGAACGAAGCCACCGCTGTGGATGCCACGATTACGACCATTAGGTTGCTGACGAGTCCCGCTTGGACAGCTGCTTGTCCAATGACAATCCCGCCTACGATACCTACTGTCTGACCGACAGGAGCTGGCAATCGTATCCCGGCTTCACGAAGCATTTCAAGCATAATCTCCATGATTAATGCCTCGATGAGCGGTGGATATGGAACAGCAGCCCTGAATTCACCGATCGATAATATGAGATCTAAGGGGATCACTTCATGATTGAAGGAAATGCAGGCAATATAGATACCTGGCAGGAATGCGGCAACGAAACATGCCAAGATGCGCAGCAACCGAAGAAAAGTCGCCACGGGCCAACGCATACTGTAATCATCAATACCTTGGAAAAAAGAGACCAGATTCATTGGCGCAATCAAGACGCTTGACGAGCGGTCCAACACAGCGCAAATTCTTCCTTGCAGAATCTGAGAAGCCGCCGTATCCGGGCGCTCTGTTGTAATAAATTGCGGGAACAGAGATAAGGTATTATCCTCGAGATACTCCGCTAATTCTCCTGTGTTCAGAATACAATCGATATTCAGTTTCGTGATTCTATCTTCCATTTCTTGTAACAGCTCAGGTACAGCGACATCTTCTAGATATAGAATAGAAACCTTGCTTTTAGCTCTCTGGCCTATGTAGTATTCTTTGATTTTCAAATCCGTGCTGCTAATATACCGGCGGATTAATGCGATATTATGAGAGTCTGTTTCAACAAAGCCTTGGTGAGCTCCTTTTAATGACGCCTCGATCTGCGAATCCGTAATCGCCCTTTGCGGCCACCCCTGCGTATCCATGGCATAGGCATGAGGCAGTCCGTCAATAAATAGAACGCTATACCCGTGCAAAATAGATGTCTCTATCTGCTCCCATGTCTCTATAGTGCTCATAAGTCCAAGCGTTACAGGCAGTTCAACCTCTACCTCTTCAACCTTATGAAACATGAGCTGGCGCAAGACATTATTGTTGATGGCATTTTTATCTACAAGTCCAGATAGATACACGAGTGCCGCTTCACTACCCGTTTGTTTATAAATGAATGTGCGGATAACCAAATCTGGTGTTTTGTTAAAAATCGTCTGCAATGCCTTTACATTCTCTGTAAGAGTTGTATGCAGTTCATTACTCACTGGTGCAAAATTACTGTTCTGCCCCGGTTCGGCCGCCTGAATGAATATTCGGTTCGTCCAGCGAAATAATCGGCGAACAAAACTCATCATGAACACCCTCTTACCTCATCCATTGTTGTCGTTTCATTTTCCCTTGAATTTCCATGGATTATTCATGCTATTTTTACTGGACCAGAGAAATTCAGCTTTCTGCGATTTGTCGTGTATAAAAAGTGGAAAAATTTCGGATGTTATAGGGCCACACATCGATGCAAAAACGATGGAAATTCACCACGATCGTCACCATAACGCTTACGTGACTAACTTGAATGCAGCTTTGGACAAGCATCCTGCTCTGCATGATAAATCCCTTAACGACCTGATCGCTGACCTGAACAGCCTTCCTGAAGATATTCGCACAGCTGTTCGCAACAACGGCGGCGGACACGCGAACCACTCCCTTTTCTGGGAAGTTATCGGACCAGAAGCTGGCGGAGCACCTACAGGTACGCTTGCAGCAGCTATCGAGAGCGAGCTTGGCGGTTTTGACAAATTCAAAGCTGACTTCGCTGCAGCTGCAACAACACGCTTTGGTTCCGGCTGGGCTTTCCTAGCTGTTGACAAAGCTGGCAAATTGAAAGTATACAGCTTGCCTAACCAAGACAGCCCGATCATGGAAGGCGAAACGCCAATCCTTGGTCTTGATGTTTGGGAGCATGCTTACTACCTGAACTACCAAAACAAACGTCCTGATTACATCGCAGCGTTCTGGAACGTTGTGAACTGGGCTGAAGTTGGCAAGCGTTACGACGCTGCGAAATAAGCTAGTCATACAAGGTGCTGTCCTACGAGTAGATCTTTCTACTTGGGGGCAGCCCTTTTTCATTTGTGGCACCGTATGATGACCTAGTGACATCCTCCTTAGGGACTATTAATGGTGGAAATTGTTTACGGTTTTTCGGGAACGTAGTACGATAATAGTAACCAATATTATCCTGAAATGAGATGAGAGCCCGGTGAAAACAATCGTCCCCCTACTTCAAAACGTTCCTCTTTTTCAAGAACTCTCACAAACTGATTTATTAGGCATTGCCCCTCTATTCGTAGAAAAGAAAGTGAAAAAGGGCAGCATTCTATTCTTGGAAGGCGATGCAGGCGAGGAGTTATTCCTGATCAAATCAGGTGTCGTCAAAATATATCGGTTGGATGAAGCCAAGGAAATCATTCTGGCTTTGTTTCGGGATGGGGATTTTTTTGGCGAAATGTCTCTGATAAGCGCCGGTCTTACCCGATCGGCAACTGCTGAAACGCTGGAAGCCTGTACGCTCTATGCTTTGAGACGTACCTCCTTCGTGCAATACATGGAAAAGAGCCCTAGGCTATGCCTAAAGCTCTTGGAAACAACGATGGGACGACTGCGTCAAGCCAATGACCAAATCTACGATCTGACGTTTCTGGGTGTGCGCTCACGTATTATTAAAACGATCATCCGACTATCTGAGCAGCATGGTATCCCTGCGCAGGACGGTCTGCTGATTAATGTCAAATTGACTCATCAGCAGCTCGCCAATATGGTTGGCACCGTAAGGGAGTCCGTTACCAAAGTGCTGCAAGAACTGCAGGACGATGACCTCATACAAATCGATAAAAAGTTAATCACATTAATAAATGTGGATGCTATTAAGGCCGAAATTCGCTAATACCTGAGGCGGGGAGCGATGGAGTAATGGGGCAAGGAGCAATGGATCATTCGAACAGTGGGCCAGGGAGCACCTATTCGTTGCTCTCCTGCCACTCTTTCATAATCCGAATGAATACATTCGGGTAGGCGTATTGCTGCAGCTCATCCGGGCCTACCCAGCGGTAATGGAACGGGATCCATTCTCCCCCGTCTGTTGGGTGGCTCACGCTGGTCAGCTTGGCGCGAAATACTTTCATTTTCCAAACAATATGGCTGAAAATGTGCTCCGTATCC
>NZ_JBFTQB010000041.1:0-14693 GCF_056398785.1 Paenibacillus sp. 01T422
GGCGCAATACCGTGTGGCTTCAGCCATGTGCCAAATATCGCAACAAGAAGGATGAGAACGATAAGAGCAATAGAGATATAAAATGCGCTTGATGAACGTTTTATCATCGTGAGACAACCTCCCCTGTGCGAACGACAAACCTTTTGCGCAGCAAGGCATACAGCACGTGAAAAGCCATTGCAAGCAGCACGAGCGACATRCATATGACCGACATCGATGTGACACCTTGCATGGCAGGCGAAGTAATGAAGCCTCCCAGGCCGAAGATGCCGCAGATCGCTTCCGCAACAGCCATACTCGCCAGTGCCAATGTCGTCGCCTTCGGCAGAATCGAGAGCAGATCGAGCATGACATTGCGCAGAACATGCGAGATCAGCACCTCACCACGTGTTAACCCTTTGGCTTGTGCGGTAACGACATAGTCCTGGCCCAGCTCGCGCGTAATAGCGACACGCATGGTACCGTAAATCGTAACCGACGGAATCAGTGCGATGGTGAGAAAGGGGATGAGGAAAGGCGTTTTATCACCAACTTGTACAATTAGCAGCACGTAATGACCCAACAACTTCGTTACATAGATCGCGCCTAATTGTATAAGAACAATTAAGAAAAAATCAGGTAAGCCCACAAGCAGAGCTTGCGCACCATCTAGTACTACGCCTAATCTTCGCCACAATGACGCTAACATCGCCATCAGCATGCTAAGCACAATAGCCATCAGCAGGCCAGGGATGAAATACGTACAAGTTCGAAGCAGCATAGTAGGAAGTTCTCCGATCACTGAGACTTCACTGCGGTTGTATGGACTGCGGAATTTACCGAAATCGCCATGGAAAAAACCCTGGATTTGCTCTTTCACCGAATAGCTGTAGTATCGCCATGAAATGATAGGACGCTCCAATGGAACAGCTGACGCTGGGTAGATACCTTTGATCGTCATCGTCTTGCCGATGTAGTCCCACGTCTTGCCATAGGGAACAGATAGCAAACCCGTTTTCTCATTGAGTATTCGGCTTCCCGGCAGTTGTTCACTTATTTTCTGAATGCTTGTATTCGGTCCGAGCGTGAGCCGAATTTGATCTGGCTGGGTAGACAAGAATGCATTTCGGATGTTGCTCAGAAAGAAGATACACACAAGTGTAAACACCCCGAGTAACAGCCACCGTAGCGTTGACTTCAAAACCGGTCACCTCGTTCTATTATTCACCATTGGTAGATAACTATTTCATAGTTTACCATGATTCATTTGGGAGCACTATCCATTTTAATTTCAGCTTACTAAATAAGAAAAGCGTCAGCGACCAAGTCACTGACACTTTTAGGTGGCCCTGCTATGAGATTTAAGCAATTGTCTTTTAACCCTGCCAACTTATGCGGCACCGCCCTGATCCCTGAATAAATTTTACGTGGAAATAATCAGGCTAATTTGGTCAAATGGGCTAATTAGATGGAATTAGATGGAAAATATCCTGTTATTCCGCTAGTTTTCTCATAAAAAGAGGCAGCTGTGGTTGAATTAACTGGAGTAACTTCCTTTATTCCACAAAACCCTCCCGCAGCGCCATTTTTAACAGTCGAAATTGCTGTTATTTCACCTTTAAGCATAAATAAAGTCCACCCTTCGGCTACTCCTTAAACTTCAAAAAAAACCTGGCATGCGATCACTAAGATCGCTGCCAGGTTCCATCAAACTTTACTCGCTCACGAGCTAAACTGCGCTTGGTGCAAACGGCTATAAACACCGCCCACAGCAATAAGTTCCTCGTGACCGCCTTGCTCGCTAATGCCCTGCTCCGTCACGACCACGATGCGGTCCGCATTCTTGATCGTCGCCAGTCGATGGGCGATCACAAGCGTGGTCCGCCCCTGCGACAGCTCGGCCAGCGACTGCTGAATCGCCGCCTCGGTCTCGGTGTCGAGCGCCGAAGTCGCCTCATCGAGGATGAGAATTGGCGGATTCTTCAAGAACATCCGCGCGATCGCAAGGCGCTGCTTCTGTCCGCCCGAGAGCTTGACGCCGCGCTCGCCAACGACCGTGTCCAGTCCCTTCGGCTGGGACTGGATGTAACCTTCCAGCTGCGCACGCCTTGCAGCGTCCCAAATCTCGGCATCCGTCGCGCCCAGCTTGCCGTAAGCAATGTTCTCCCGCAGCGTGCCGGAGAACAAGAACACGTCCTGCTGCACGATGCCAATTTGGCGGCGCAGCGATTCCAGCTGGATACCGCGTATATCCATGCCGTCAATGGAAATGCTGCCTTCATTTACATCGTAAAATCTCGGCAGCAAGCTGCAGATCGTTGTCTTGCCTGCACCGGAAGGACCAACGAAAGCAACGGTTTCGCCTGCGCGAATGGACAAGGTAATGTCATTCAAGACCCGGGCTTCCTGCCCGTACCCAAAGGAGACAGAATCGAATGTTATCTGTCCTTTGAGATGGCCAACTTTCACAGCGTCAGGCCGATCAGACACTTCGACCTCTGTATCCATCACTTCGCAATACCGCTTGAATCCGGCAATACCTTTGGGATAGCTCTCAATGACGTTATTAATTTTCTGGATCGGACCCAGGAATACATTCGTTAATAGAACGAACGCAATGAATTCCCCGTAGGAAATTTGCTTATCGATCACGAACCATGTTCCACAAATCAATACGAACACGGTCACCAAACGCATGAGAATATAGCTTAACGAGACATTCCATGCCATGATTTTATAAGAAAGCAGCTTGGTTATACGGAACCGCCCATTGTTATCCTCAAACAGCTTCTTCTCGTAAGACTCGTTCGCAAAAGCTTGCACGACACGAATGCCGCCAATGTTATCCTCGACTCTAGCATTAATATCGGCGAGATCGCCCATCATTCGGCGGAACGTCTTCGTCATTTTTTGATTAAAATATACAGCAATCCAGAGTAATAAAGGTACAATCACGAAGGTTAATAGCGCCAACTTCACATTAATGCTCAGCATGAGCAGAAGCGCGCCGATTAGCGTCATTACCGCAATAAACAAATCCTCGGGACCATGATGCGCTACTTCACCAATCTCCAGCAAGTCATTGGTCATACGCGACATCAATTGACCTGTTTTGTTATTGTCATAGAACCGGAAGGAAAGCTTCTGCAGATGGTCGAACATCTTTTTCCGCATATCCGTCTCGATATTAATCCCCAGCTTATGACCCCAATACGTGACGATGAAATTCAGCACTGTGTTCAGTCCGTAGACTGCAAGCAGCCCTGCACAAGCCCAAAGAATCCAAGCCCAATTCCCGGCAGGCAGTAATTTATCGACCACTTGATTAACAGCTAGCGGAAAACCAAGCTCCAGGAGCCCAGCCACAACCGCGCAAGTAAAATCCAAAATAAATAAGTGCTTATATGGCCTATAGTACGAAAAGAAACGTTTCAACACGTTAATTCACACCTCCATCGACTATTATACATCAAAGAAAATGAATGAGGAAAAAAATAGGCGGTTACCGGGGGACAGCTGTCCACAATTTTCATATATATAGTTGAACAGCATTCTGTGTGTGGAGGAACTGACAATGCTTATTAACTCTTTGGACACACGAACCGCGATCTTCCTTGCCGCCATGTGCAGTCAGAGCTACGGGCAGCTTGAGAAAGGTCCGGAAAACGTCATTTTGCCCCGCAATTATCGAATGGTTTCCTCCTTTACGGCAACCTCGGCCTTTGGCGGTAAAGAGCCATTCGGTTTCATCGCTGAGTCTGATAGGCAGATTGTGATTGTTTTTAGAGGCACGAGTTCAACGTCAGATTGGATTTCCGATGCTATAGCCAGACAGACTGTATATCCCTATGCCAAAGACGGCGGCCTTGTCCACAAAGGCTTTCTCGATATCTACAATAGCGCACGCAAACAGATTATATCCGCCATCTCCAAGCTTTCTCCTCGTAAAACACTTTACCTCACGGGACATAGTCTTGGAGGATGTCTCGCCAGTCTATGTGCCGTCGATCTTACGACTAACACGAGGTTCAAGGAACCTTCTATCTATACCTATGGTTCACCACGCGTCGGAAATCCAGATTTCGCCAGCCACTTCAACCGCAGAACTGGGCCACGTTATCGCATTTATAATACCAATGATATCGTCCCTGAGCTTCCGCCTTTCATCTATAGAACTCCCCGATCCGAACAAGTCTACCATTATCTGCATGTCAAAAAAGGCGTCGAACTCACTTACCAAGCTGGCTCCATGTCCGCGAACCATGCGATTAGCGGCTATTATGCCGAATTGGCAAAGCTTGATCCCCGCTATGCGGAGCAACTGCAAAGTCGAACACCGGGGTTTTGTCCATGATCCGTGGAATACCAGCATGGTTTAAACATCTCAATAACGGCAAGGATAGAGGTTGATGCTTATTTCCATATAAAAGGGGAGCTCAGCCTTGATCCTAGTTTCTTTCCTAGTTTTAGTTTGGTATTGCCTACATGTGTTGGTCACACTGCCCAAAAAACTGCCTCTCATCACGAATGTGCTGCTCTACATGGTTTTGTCCATCATCGATATCAATCGCATGACATTATTCAGTGATAATTTAAGCCTGTACCGCTTTAGCACCCAAATCCCTGAATTCCTTTGTGTGATCCTATATCGAGACTTCATATATTGCTTCACGCTGCTTACTTTTGCCAATGTGTATCTCACAGCTTCCAAATTTCTCACCAAAGTGCTTATTTCCCTCTATAGCTTCATCTTTCTCCTTCTATGCTGCCTGATTCTCAACAGATCGGGTGCCATCATCGTTCTCACATGGAACATCTTCTATGATAGTATTACGCTGCTAATCATGCTGCTTGTGACATATTGTCTAGCTCGCTGGCTGCTGCATTTGACGCGGAAGGAGAGGGCCGCATGAATGATGTGGTCAATTACGACAACCATTTCAACGTAAATGAGTGGTTTGTCATCGCCATGATTGTTCTAGGGGTGTTGCTGATTCTCGTATTACCCAAAAAGTTCACCCCTGTACAGACCTTGTTCACCTTGCTGATCGGGATCGTATTTGGCCTTATGTTTGATCATACGATCGGGCTTCCTCCCTTTGATTTCTACGACGTCGGAGATAATTCCAAGTACCAGTGGTTCGATATATTTTCCTATACCATGTATGCTCCCTTTGGTTACCTCTTTATTTACCTATACAAATGGCTCGGTCTAAAAGGTTTCTACATCATTCCTTACATAATCATCTGGTCGCTCCTGAGTGTAGGCGTTGAATGGCTGAGTTTGTTGGTGGGAGTCTTTCATTATAAGCATGGGTACAGGCTCATATTCTCCCTCCCGGTTTACTTATTTCTGCAGTCGATTCATTTCCTGCTGTTTCAAAAACTACTTGATAAACAAAAGCAGAGCGAATGAAAATATAAAAATAGGCATCCAGCAACCCTGACAGACTCTTGTCAGGGTTACTTGTTTATAATCCAGATATACCAATTAATCTTAGAAAGGAAATGATCACTTTATGAAATCAATGAACCAAACCGGCATGGTTGTAGCCGGATTACTGCTCGCTATTCTCATGGCTTCCATGGACAATACAATCGTTGCAACGGCTATGGGCTCAATTATTGCAGACCTAGGAGGACTGGATAAATTTGTTTGGGTCACATCCGCTTACATGGTCGCTGAAATGGCGGGAATGCCAATCTTCGGCAAGCTCTCGGATATGTATGGCCGCAAGCGGTTTTTCATCTTCGGCATCGTAGTCTTCATGCTAGGTTCTGCTCTCTGCGGAACGGCTACTTCCATCGTACAGTTAAGCATCTATCGCGCTATTCAAGGGATTGGCGGAGGGGCTTTGGTCCCTATTGCCTTCACGATTATGTTCGATGCCGTTAAGCCTGAAAGCCGGGGCAAATTAATGGGACTCTTCGGCGCGGTTTTCGGCATGTCCAGCATTTTCGGCCCCCTGCTAGGCGCATATATGACTGATTACGTAAAATGGGAGTGGATTTTCTATATTAATCTGCCACTAGGTCTCATTGCCTTCCTGATGGTCGCCATTTTCTATAAGGAATCCCTTCAGCATGTTAAGCAGCGCATCGATTGGACCGGCGCTTTCACGCTTGTAGGGGCAATCGTCTGCCTCATGTTCGCTATGGAGCTGGGAGGGAAGCAATACGCCTGGAATTCGGCTCCCATTCTCGGATTATTCACCGGATTTGCCTTGCTTGCGGTCTTATTCATCTATGCGGAGACTCGGGCGGAGGAACCGATTATTTCCTTCCGTATGTTCCGTGACCGACTATATGCAGCGAGCAATGCAATAGCGATGTTAAGTGGCGCCGCCTTCATCACGGCTTCTGTGTATATTCCGATTTTCATTCAAGGCGTACTTGGCGGGAGCGCCACCAATTCCGGGCTTGTACTGCTCCCGATGATGGTGGGAACCGTCGTTACTGCAACGGCTGGAGGCTTCCTGATCAGCAAATTTACGTATCGTGCTATTCTCATTTCAACCCTCGTGCTGCTTGTGGCGGGAATGGCTTTGCTCATGACGCTAACACCAGAGTCAACGCGATTGACCATCACCCTCTACATGATCTTAGTTGGCCTGGGAATCGGCGCTTCCTTCTCGGTTCTGAGCAACGCTGCCATTCATTCGGTACCAGCCAATAGGCGGGGAGCAGCTAGTTCAACGCTGAATTTCCTCCGCTCACTCGGTATGACGATTGGCATTACCGTCTTCGGCATTATTCAAAGCCATTCGCTGACTAAGCATTTGTCAGAAGCTTTCACAGGCAGCGGCGCTGCGGCTTTGCCGCAAGGCTTCGATGTCAAAGATCCGCATGCGCTGCTCGATCCAGCAACCCGTACCCAAATTCCTTCGGGGGTGCTTGCACAAATTTCCGATGGGCTGTCATCTTCTATCGCAACTACGTTTGCTTGGGGACTCATCCCCGCCGTACTTGCTCTAGCTGCCGCTTTCGCGATGAGCAGAGAAAAGTTCGTCATTGAGCCCCATACAGAAGCGTACACCGCATCCCACTAAAAATAAAAGGTCCCCTCCACTCATCATCGAGCAGGATGGGGATCTTTATTAAATGTTAGGCATTTTCCTTCATAGCGAAATGTTTCTGAATCAATGAAATCTGACCGGCATGGATACCTGTGTGGTACATCAAGCGCCCCACCGCTTCCAAAGGTGTCGACGTACCGATCGCCGTTTCAACGGGAATATGCCACTTATCATCCGGCAATTCACGCATAGCCTCAATTAAGTGAGCGTTGGAAGCAATCAGTAAATTGATCAGATCCTCTATATCCGTAAAGACGGCTTTACTTGCGGATGGACCTCCGCTGGTTTGCAGCTTAAGCCCCTCAGGGAAGCTTCGACCAAAAAACCAGTTAGCGAACATATATTCAACTTCCGCATTATGACGAAGCATATATCCGATCGAGGCAGAACCCAATTCAAGGGTTAGATCGGCCTCTGGCAATTTTCTCATTGAAGCATGGAAACGGTCTTGAATTCCATTCCAAATCGGTAATACCATTGTAAAAGTCATAGTCATTACGCTCCCTTATCGGATAAATTAAGAAGACTTTGGTTGTTGATGGCCATCTCTTGCTACATGATCGAACTGCTCTGCTGTTAAGTTGATATCATACGCTTGACCAAAACCTGCCACATACCGTCCTTGCAGTGTGGTCAATTCGAACAGCGAGAAGTCCAGCGTCTTCAGGACATTAATCATCTGTTTGCCGAATGCTTCTCCGAAAAGTTCAAAGATGTCTTCATACCCTTCGTTGCCAATGTTCGTGGCCTGACATACGAAACGCGCCCTTTGTCTGGCAAACATATTTTCGGAGGAAACTTCATCTTCAATAAGCATGACATCCACGGAAGGGTTAGACTCCATATAGCGGAAGTGATTGGCTATTCGGCTGATGTAGATATATAACTTGCCATCCTTTTTAACAAAAGGGGCGTATGAAATGAACGGTTTGCCCTGCTCGTCGACTGTGCTCAACATCAAGGATTTCAGGCTATCCGTGAACTCCAAGTACTGAAGTTTAATGCTTTCTTTGTCCGGTTGTTTCATGGGGGATCCCTCCACTTTTCTTTAAGATATGTATGCGTGGGCCGGAGCCGTCGGAGGCATATTGAATATCGGTTTCAACCTCATAGACGTTCCTAATCAAATCACTTGTAAATACCTCGTTCGGCTTGCCGTATTCGTACATGGAGCCTTCTTTTATAACACAAACCCTATCGCTGTAAGTACTCGCATGATTCAGATCATGAAGCACCATTATGACGGTGAGGCTCAGTTCCCGATTCAGCTTACGAACTAGCTCCAAAACGTCCAATTGATGCGCAATGTCTAGATACGTTGTGGGTTCATCCAACAACAGAATCTTAGGTCGCTGCGCGAGCGCCATGGCGATCCAAGCACGCTGAGCTTCGCCTCCGGATAAAGAAACAACGAGTCGGTCTTTGTAGGCAAGCATGCCAGTTTGCTCCATTGCCCACTGAATAATTTCATAATCCTCTTTGTTAAAACGTTCATACCACTTTTTATGCGGTACCCTGCCGTAGCCCACCAGTTCTTCAATTGTCATATCCGCAGGACTTGTGTTCGACTGGCACAGCATGCACATCATACGCGATATCTGCTTAGTACTTAGGGATTGAAGCTCCTGGTTGGCGATGCAAACACGGCCGCTCTCGCAGGGAATGAGCCTGGATACCCCTTTCAGGATCGTAGACTTCCCTGAGCCGTTCGGCCCGATAATCGATACAACCTCTCCTTCATTAACGTTCAGTGAAAAATTGTTTACAATCGTCCGCTCAGCGTATCGAATCGTTAAGGATTGTACCTCAAGCACGAGCTGCATCCCCCTTTCGCATCAAATACAGGAAATAAGGGCCACCAACCATCGCCATAACAATACCTGAAGGAATTTCTAATGGGGCAAACGCCGTGCGCCCAACCGTATCAGCTACGAGAAGAATCAGCGCGCCCATAACCAAGCTCAGAGGGAGCATTTGGCGGTAATCAGAGCCGATCAAGATTCTTGCAATGTGTGGAACCATAAGTCCGACGAAACCCACAAGACCAACGGAAGAAACCGAAATCGCTGCCAGATAAATGGCGATTAACGAAAGTGTGAAGCGAATGCGCGTCAGGTTCTGACCCAAATTGTGGGCCGCTTGTTCGCCTAGGCGCAAAATATTCGCCTGCCGGATGCACAGGAATGCTGCAATCCAGCCGATGATCGAGTATGGCAGAATGACGGCAACACCGCTCATCCCTTTACCGGAAAGGCTGCCATTCATCTATTGAAGCGCAGCCGGAAGCTTATCGCTGTACAAGATCGTGAGAAGACCAATGCCTCCACCGAAGACCGCATTGACGGCAACTCCTGATAAAATCACACGAATTGGCGCGAACCCGCTGCGCCGATTCCACGCCCAGATGTACACCATTGCGGCGGCTCCCGCTCCTCCTAGAATGGCTGCCAGAGGCACCATCGAGGAGTAACTCGGAAGCACGAGGATGATGAACAATACCGCCACCGCTGCTCCACTGGATACACCCGTGAGTCCGGGATCTGCCAAAGGATTCTGCATAACCGCTTGCAACAATGCACCTGATGCGGCCAAATTAGCTCCAATTAACAGCGCAAGAAACACACGGGGGATACGGATATCCCACAAGATGGTGTCGTTCGCGATATCTCCCTGACCCATTAGGGTCATAACGGTCTCCTTTAAGGTGAGATGAACGCTACCCAAACCAATTGAGAGCAGGGTAGCCACGATTAGTAATAGACAGGTGATCCCGATCAATGCTGCTTTTCTTTTCTGTTTCTCAACCACTTGAAACACTTGCATTCCCCCGGGCTATTTGTACAGTACTTGCGATAACTCTTTGTAAGCAGCGGGTGCATTCATAATGGATGCAATGCCGAATAAGTTGTAGTCCAGTGTTTTCATTTTTCCGTTTTTGAAGGCGCTAAGCTTTTCCCATGAGCCATTGTTCTTTACATCCTCTTCGAACTTTTTGGCTGCGGCTGCTGGATCGCCATGAGCAACGATAAGAATGGCATCTGGATTCGCTGCGACGATGCTTTCCATATTGACAGGCGTGTAGGCCTCTTTCAGCTTCATGACATCACTTACTACGTTAGAAGCCCCCAGTTTTTTCGCGAAACTGCCTGCAAATGTGTTCTCATTCATAAGCATAAGCGATTCAGCCGATCCGAAAAGAAACAGCACTTTCGGAGCCGTCTTCCCTTTCGAAGACTCCAACGCAGCTGACTCTTCTTTCGCCACGTCTGGCGTAAGCTTAGCAATCAGCTCCAAGTTAGGCTGATGAGATGAGCCAATTCGAGCAACCTTGGCAAAAGCCTCCGGTAGTTTGCTGCTGGAAGTAGGCACACCAACTGGCTCTACACCCAATTCATTCAAAATTTCTGTAATGGACACAGAAACGGTTGCCACCTTGGCAGGTGTTTTATTATTGAATTGAGCCAATAGCTCCGTTACTTTCTTCTCATCTATCGTAGATACTGGCGCAGTCGGTGCTTGCGTTGCTGTAGCTGCTGTCGACGCTGCAGTAACGGCAGCTGTTGGTGCTGCGGAACCTTGCGGTGCTGCTACATTAGCCGTTTGGGCATTGCCGCAGGCGGCTGTCAAAACGGCCATAAGCACAATGAAACTAATTTTCATTGACGCGCTTTTCATTTTGTTTCCCCCCTTTATTTAAGTAAAATAAACTTTTGGTCAATTTAATTTATCGATGTAATCCACCTAGTCTTCTGGCAAAGGTTTACAAAAATCTAGTTTTAATTTACAATTTTCAACAGGATCACTAATGATTCGACACGAACCTACAGAAGACAAATTTTGATAGGGGCATTTATACAAATGGATCTTTTAATAAGCGAAAATCGCTGTCAGAGAAATACGATTGCATTGCGATTATTGCTGCTGAATTTCACGATTATCATCCTAGTTATCTCTTTTTCATATATGAGGCTTGGGTTAACTACTCCCCATTATTTGTATATGGTTGCCGCCAACGTCTTGACCCTTTCGACCTATGTCATCTTCTATTGCTATCATAAGGATTCTGGTTGGATCGGCTATATCCCCATTGGGGGACAGTTTCTTAACACCATGCTTTTAATGATGTTTGTACCTGCTGTGACGAATACATTTAGCAGTATTTACATCGTTGTTGTAGCCGCAGTTTTTATGCGCAGAAAGGTGATGTTCGTCGCTATTTCACTTGTTTTGGCAGCGGACTGCTACTTCTTCCTATTTGTAGAAGCCAAGAATTTCGAGCTGTCCTCCCAAATACTTATGGGTATTCTGACGTGGTCACTGCTTATAATCATCAGCTTGCTCCTGGTTTCCAGTAATAACAGAAAGCTCATGGAGCGCTTCTTCACATTACAGAAAGATATGCTGGATAAGGCCGAGCAGATCAAACACATGGCCTCCACCGATAGTCTAACCTTGCTTCCGAATCGCTTCTCTGCCTATGAACATTTAGAATATGCGATCCAGCAAGCAGGTGCTGCGAATGGCCGAGTTTGTGTCATTTGGGTCAATATTGATAACTTTCAAATGATTAATGATTCTGTGGGGTATGCCACAGGTGATCAATATTTGCGATTTTTTGCCCGTAAAATGGTACATACGTTTACTCCCGGCATGCATGTTTCCCGCTCAGGAGGAGACGAGTTTAACCTCATCTTGAATGTAGGCGATACTGATGCGGATTTCTTAAGCACTGTTCATGCCATTTGGAAAGCTTGCCAATCCCCTTTTCAAGTCGCCGGCGTTTCCTTTCCGCTCAAAGTGAGTATGGGAGTCGCCTTATATCCGGATCATGGGCAATCTGCCGAACAGCTGCTCAAATGCGCCGATGTCGCTATGCGTAAGGCCAAAGCCGGCGGGAAACATCAGTTCCGTGTTTTTGATGAAACGATGCGATTGGATCAGCTTTACAAGCGGAAGTTGGAAGATGCGCTGCAAGGAGCATTGGCACAAAATCAGTTCACTCTGCATTTCCAGAAACAAATTCATGTGCCCAGCGGAGAGGTCAAAGGGTATGAGGCTTTACTGCGTTGGCAGCAGCCAGATGGGGTATATATCCCTCCAAGTGAGTGGATCCCACTGGCCGAAGAGACTGGGCTCATTGTGCCGATCGGTTACTGGGTGCTGCAAACCGCTTGTCATACGGCTAAAAAGTGGCAGGTTGCCTCCCAGATGTCTTTTACCATATCCGTCAATATCTCTGCACTTCAGTTGATGCAGTATGATTTTGCGGATCAGGTTATGGTCATCTTAGCGGAGACTGGGCTGGATCCCCGCCATCTCGTGCTCGAGCTTACGGAGACTCTGCTTATTCAATCCATTGAAACATCCACTAACCACCTCAACTTCCTTAGGGACAAAGGGGTGCGCATCGCGCTCGATGATTTCGGCAAAGGCTTCTCTTCTCTCAGCTATATCAAGCAATTGCCGGCAGACATTATCAAAATTGATAAGTCCTTCATTGATCATATTGACGATTCAACCGTAGATCGGGTGATTATGGAGTCGATTATCTCGCTCGTTCAGCGAATTGACAAAGAGGTAGTGGCCGAAGGCGTAGAAAAGCATGAACAGTTGCTCATCTTGCAAGCGGTCGGCTGTGATTTTGTGCAAGGGTACTATTTCAGCAAACCTCTGCCTGAACATCAGGCTTTTCACGCACTCGTTCAAGTCTAGCAACAGAAGAACCGCCCCCCATCGGGAGCGGTTCTTCTGTTTTTACTATGAGGCCAGATAAGCCACGATTATTCGTCAAATAGTGCCGTGGATAAATACCGCTCTCCAGTATCCGGCAGGATGACCACGATGGTCTTCCCTTGGTTTTCCGGCCGCTTGGCAATCTCCGTAGCGGCAAAAGCAGCCGCACCCGAGGAGATGCCGACCAGCAGTCCCTCCGTCTTCGCCAACGCGCGAGCTGTAGCAAAGGCATCCTCATCGGATACACTCACGATTTCGTCGACAACGGAGCTGTCATAATTATCTGGCACGAAGCCTGCGCCAATGCCTTGAATCTGGTGTGCGCCACGCGGGCCGCCCAGTAGTACGGGTGAATTGGCCGGTTCTACGGCGATGACTTGCACGGATGGGTTCCTTTGCTTCAAAACATCCCCCACGCCCGTGATCGTCCCGCCTGAACCCACACCTGCCACGAAAATATCGACATTTCCGTCTGTATCCCGCCAAATTTCCTCAGCTGTCGTCTTTCTGTGCACCTCGGGGTTGGCTGGATTGCTGAATTGTTGCGGGATGTAAGCATTTGGCAACTTCGCTGCCAGTTCCTCTGCTTTCTTCATCGCTCCCATCATTCCTTCCGCAGCAGGTGTGAGCACAACTTCGGCTCCTAGAGCCTTCAGTAACTTTGTTCGTTCAATACTGAACGATTCCGGGATCGTAATGATCAAGCGGTAACCTAATGCCGCAGCGGCAAAGGCAAGTCCTATCCCTGTGTTCCCGCTGGTTGGTTCTATAATAACGGTGTCTGGTGTTATTTTACCAGCTTTCTCGGCGTCTTTGATCATGGCGAAACCGATACGATCTTTGACACTTCCGGCCGGATTAAAATACTCCAACTTTGCCATTACCTTGGCTTCAAGGCCCTGCCGTTTATTGTAATTCCAGAGCTCTAGCAGCGGCGTATTGCCGATTAGCTCTGTCAAATTATTGTATATGGTCGCCATCTCGTATGACCTCGCCTTCTTTAATCATTAAACCCATGAACTTACTAGGATAATAAAAGTATAGCTTGGAAATGGCCAAAAATGAAATCAATAATGTTGATAAGGGAGTAAGATATTTTCTTATATATAAGGATTTGATATACTTATTCAGACGAAGAACGTCCTTTCGCCTCGCGGCGTAAGGGCGTTTTTTTATTCTTTATGCACAGGAGGAGGTTGGTGAGAATTGGATTTCGAATGCTTACATGCTGCATTTATTGCGAACCACGCAGCTCTACGGAGCGGTGAACGGAAGGGGCGATTACTGAGGGGACATGCGTATGCGGAGAAACTTTTTCTCCAGCAGGTGTGGGCGCCGTTGTTCGGAAATTTCGACAATTTGCACCCCGAGTATGAAATCTACGATTGGAATCGTAAATCTCACCTTGCATGCTCCGAAACGGTGCAATTACCTCCAGATCAGCTAGTCGGATGATGGAGAAAGAAGTGTTGCGGCTGGCCTGGATGCTCGGTCGAGCGATACGCCCGCAGGATGTCATTCAGCAGCTGGACGTTGATTTTCGCACGGCGCGCAAGTGGCTGCGTGGCTTGGTCGAGAAGGGATGCTTGTCTCCCGTTGCAACGGGGAATAGCATCCGCTCTTATGAGCTGAAGGAGGGATCATGGGAGCATCTGTGAGTCTTGATGCTTTCGTAGGCCTCCCTAGTGGGGATTGCCATTGGATGAAATCCAATGCAGAGGCCGTGTGGGAGGCCAAAAGTGTGATTACATTGGACGAAATCCAATGGAGTCTCTTGAATTTGGGGTAAAAAGGGGGGGTGAGGGATCCTTCATTGGAAATCATCCAATGGGGGCTCCCCTTTTGGGGCCAATTCTCCTCATACATTGGATTTCATCCAATGGCGGGGCGTGGGTATGGTAGATG